>CAZPUX010000033.1:0-6592 GCA_964589865.1 uncultured Candidatus Saccharibacteria bacterium
TCGGCCCACAAGGTCTGCAAGCTGCCTTAGACCGAGTAGAGGTCGCGACGGAAAATGACAGGCTACGTCTCACCCCCGTCTACGGAACTATAGTCGGGAGTCGGGCAAAATATGAAAACGGGGGACATAGGTACGTAAACGGCCGAAAAAGAAACCTCGATGATAACGAAAGCGGGGAGGAAGCTTAGTTTTATAAAAGAGCAGAAACCCGTATACGGTTTTGCCTTTTACCCATATATACGCTACTCTATTTGGACAATTGAAACCTCGCGTACGCATCAATAACGAAATACGTGCCAAGGAACTGCGCGTCATCAAAGACGACGGGTCTAACCTCGGCGTTATCTCTTTTGAAGAGGCTTTGAAGGCCGCAAAAGAGGCAAATCTGGATTTGATTGAAATATCGCCTACGGCGCTCCCGCCCGTTGCTAAAATAATGGATTATGGTAAATTTCAGTATCTTGAGCAGAAAAAAGACCGAGAAATCAAGGCGAAATCCCACGTCACGGAGACCAAGGCAGTCCAGGTCGAAGTAGGCACCGGAGAGAACGATTTGATGCGAAAGGCCCGTCAGGCCGCAGGTTGGCTCAAGGAAGGACATCGTGTCCGCATCGAGTTGTTCCTTAAAGGCAGATATAAGTACATGGACCCGGTCTTTCTGAAGGAAAGACTGAACCGCTTCGTCTTGTTAGTCCCCGAGGAGTACAAGATAGCGGAACCCGTGACCAAAGGCCCGAAAGGATTCACAACCACGATTGAACGGGCAGGCAAAGCCCCGAAAGCTGTTGCCGATAAAGCAGATAAACCGGAAAAAAAATGAAAACAAACAAGTCATACTCTAAACGATTGCGCGTAACGCGAAACGGCAAAATCATTTCCCGAAAAGCGGGTCAGAACCATTTCAACGCGAAAGAATCACGCTCAACGAGAACCAAGAAGCGCCAGCCGAGCCAGCTTCAGATGACGCAGGCGGACCGAGGTCGCTTTCTTGCAGGCTCATAATTTTTATCACTTTCCCCTCTCGAAACTAATCAGAAACTAATTTTTTATGGCACGAACAAAAGGCGGACCTAAGGCGATGAAGCGCCGAAGAAATATTCTCAAAGCCGCAAAAGGGTTCCGTTTTTCACGCTCGAAGAAAAAGAAAGCGGCGCTTGATGCACTGAAACACGCAGGCAAATACGCATTCCGCGACAGGAAAGCCAAGAAACGCTCAATGCGCGGTTTGCACATCGTTCGCGTAAACGCGGCACTCAAAGACAACGGCTACAAAAATTACAGCTCCTTTATCGATGCATTGAAGAAAGCAAAAATCGAACTCGACCGCAAGGTACTTTCGCAAATTGCCGAAAAACACCCAGAAACGTTTGCCCGAATCGTAAAGAAAGTAAGTTAAGCACACCCCCGCCAAAAGCGGGGGTTTTTACTAGTACCATTGCCTGATGGATCGGCTCTTCGAAAGAAGACCGCGCACTCACTCCCCCATAAAAATTGCGAGAGATGCCTTGTCAGCACTCGGAGTCCTTGCGGCACTTCAAGGCGGATTCCTCAAGCCTGCGTATGCGCAAACTCCGCCTACAGAACGGCAAATAACACTCTACGGAATTAGGACAACCAATCCCGAAACTCCTCTAGAACAAAATACATTTCGCTCAAACACTCCCGATGAATTAATGACGGCAATCATTCGCACCGTGCCGCAACAGAATCTGGAACAAGAAACCCCTGCGCCGGTTGCCGACAGACGGAATGACACCAACACCGAAGAAATCATCGTCACGGGACAAGTGCAATCTTTGGCTCCCCAGCACCAAGAGTTTGCGCCAACTAATATTTTGAGTGAATTAGGAGTCACCACGTTCACCAACCCGGACCTCGAGGGGCGCGCTTTTCTTACTCTTAATGAAAGGCGAGAAGATACCGTGCAGGGTGCAAATTTTCACTTATTCGGAAGCAGGCAAAACGAAAGTGGCTGGTCTCTACAAACCCGAATACAAGCAGACAAGAACGCTCTCCAAGTTGTACGGCGATTTTAAATTGTATACGTTTCGCCCTCGCGGGGTACATCAACCTGAATATTAAAAAATCCGGCAATACGCTGCGCTAGAAATGTGGCGGCTTCCGTTTCTCCAAGAACCACAAACGCGCGCTTTGGCGCTATTTTTTCCGCAAAATCCATTAGGTCGTCGCGGTCAGCGTGCGCAGAAAAGCCGCCGGTTTTCAAAACCGTTCCCCGGACTTTTACTTTCTGCCCGTCGATATTCACTTCTTTCGCACCGTCCATAATGCGCCTGCCCAAACTTGCGGGAACCTGGTATCCCACAAGAAGAATCGTCGTTGTCGGATCCGGCAGGTATCGCAATTCATGCCGTCTGATTCTTCCGCCGTGCGACATGCCCGCGCCGGCGATAATTATTTTCGCGCCTTCGGTTCTTTCTATCGCCTCGGAATCTTCGGGTCGTGCGGTAACTTTTAAAGACGGAAACGCAAACGGGTCGTCTCCGCTCTCAAGGCGCTTGCGGATGTCCTCGCGTAAAAATTTCGGATACCGCCGATAGACTTCAGTTACTTTCGCCGCAAGCGGCGAATCCATAAACACAGGAATCTTCGTTACCTTCCCTTCCGTCATTGCTTTGTCGATAATTGAAAGAATAATTTGCGTTCGCTCCAGGGAAAATGCCGGAATTAAAAGCGTTCCTTTTTTTTCTGCAGTGCTCCTTATTGCATCCAAAAGAGCCTGTTCAGAATCCTCTATCGAACCGTGCACGCGGTTGCCGTACACGCTTTCCGTTACCAATACCTCCACGCCTTCAGGGACTTCATGGTCCGGCACCAACACCGACGGAATTCTGCCCAAATCCCCGGTAAACGCTACGCGTTTGCCGAACGCATCAATTACAGCAATCGCGGAACCCAAAATATGTCCAGCATTATGGAACGTAACCGTAACGCCGGGCGCCACCGTAACGGGCGTGTGGTATTCAAGAGTTTCGATAATTTTTACCGCATGCGCTACGTCTTCCGCGTTATAGGGCGGTTCATATCCGCACCTCTCCGCTTCTGCGTGAATAAGCTGCACCGAATCTTCAAGCATTATCGGCATTAAATCTTTGGTCGGGGCGGTTGCGTACGCTTTCCCTTTGAACCCTTCTTTCATAAGACGCGGGAATAATCCGATATGGTCGGCGTGCGCATGTGTAAAAAATACGGCGTCAACGGATGCAGGGTCATATGAAAATGCCGCTTTGTTCGTGGGTTCGCAGAATTGTTCACCCTGCGATAATCCGCAATCAATTAAAATACGCGTAACTTTCTCTCCGTCTTTTGCTTCAATAAGAAAATTGGAGCCGGTAACGCGCCTGGCTCCTCGTGCGAATGTTATTGAAACCGTTTTATCCATTTTTCGGCGCGAATTGCTTCGTCACCCAGTATGCCACGCTTCCTCCGATACAATCCATAATCAAATCTTTGACGGTATCAAATGCCCAGTAGGCTTGTGTGTATTCCGCATCAACATGAATGACCGCCTCAAAAATTTCCCACACCACGCCGACGGCGAAAACAAACAGGAGCGTATTTCTGAATGTCAGAAGCATTTTCTTTCTTGTTTCAGGCGCTTCAAAATGCACGTACCAAATATATAGAGCACTAATAATGAACCCGCCCAAAAAATGCATCATGATGTCGTACCAGAAAAAGCGCCAGTATAAAAAATACTGTATTGCCAAACCTTCAAGAAACGCCAATGCGGAAGCCAAGAGCAGTATAAAAAGAAGCGTTGCAATTCTCGTGTTCATTGTGAAGAACTAAAAACCCGTCCGCAAAACCGGGACGGATGTTTAGAAAGGGTTACGAGGGATAGTAACCTCGGGCATAAGCCCAAGTGGGTGCCCGCAGCCATTTTCCACCTTCGGAACCCCGAAGGGCTCTACCCGCGTGCGGCGATTTGAGGCTCCCTATATGTTTGTATCGAGGTTACTATCGCGCCTATAACCCCATTCATATTCTATCAGGTTGCGGAATCTTCAAAACGGGGCGGGAGTACTAAATTCTGCTGTGTTTCCGCTTCATCGTGCCTAAACCTCCGCAATTCTACGCTAATGTTTCCGCACCCCGCGCAGGGTCTGTGCCGTGTATCCGTAGTTGCTTCCTGACCCCTCGGTATAAAGACCTCGGTCGGGTGACCTTTGGGACAAGTAAAAACGGCCCTATATGTATGTTTTGTTTCCCTCCTTTCTCCTGTTTCTAAAAGTGCCAAGGCAAACAAAGTGTTCCGAAGTCGGAATCGCTTTATTCAAGTATACCGTCAAGATTGACGTCGTATAACATCTTCTCTTGAAGATGTTTATAATTCACGATTTCAGCGGGCGTAAACCATACGGCAATTTCCCTCTCGGCCTCTTCGGGCGATTCAGAGCAATGAAGCAAGTTTCTAACTGCGCGGTTCTGAACAGACGAATGGTCGTAAGAATCAACCGTGTAATCTCCGCGGATAGTGCCGACGTCCGATGTTTTTGGCTCGGTTGCTCCTGTTAATTTCTTTACCACTGCAACCGCTTCATTCCCCTGCACTACGAATGCCAAAACGGGACCCGCAGTCATAAAATTCACAATCAAATCAATTATTTCTTTCCCGTATTCAATCGCTTCTTTTTCAACCGGCAATCCGTGCGCCTTTCTGTCTTCCACTACGCGCGTGCCTTTTGCCATAAACCACTCCTGCTGTTTGTTGTAGTGGCGCACCAATTGGTCGCGATTCGGAACCAGCAATTTAAATGCCGTGAATTTAAGCCCGGTTCGTTCAATTCTCTTTATGATTTCGCCCACCAAAGAACGCTGTACGCCGTCAGGTTTAATCAGCACCAGGGTTCTCTCTTCTTCAAATTTAAAGGGCGCAGTTGCCATTGCCCGCAATTTAACATGCCCGCCGTGTACGCGCTATGTGCCTTGATTCGCCTGGCTCTCGCGCATTTGGTTGTACTTCGTATCAATTTCCTGCTCCACCGCCTCGCGTGCGCGCCCATACCGCTGGTATGACATTTGTTTTAGGGCATCCATATTTACTTTATCGCCTTCGCGGAACGGGTACGTCGCAATGGAAAACGGCGGGGTCGGTTTTCCTCCGGCAAGAAGCTTCACATACGCATGAAAGTTGTCGAGCTTTAAAAAGTCAGTCTGTTCAAAAACCGGCGTGTATTGTTTCGTCAGATATTCCGCATCATCCGAGCCCACGCGGAATACCGCCATCGTGCCGACGTTGCCGAACACTGCTTCTTTGATTTTCGGAACCAACTGCGCGACGAACTGGTGCGCAATAGTTAACGACAGGCGGAATTTGCGGGCTTCAGAAAGAATCGTCGCAATCGTGTCGGTCGTCACATTCTGGAATTCGTCAATGTAGAGATAAAAGTTGGGCGGATTCAGGTGTATGTAATCGATGCGCGCAAGCGCGGTCATCATGATTTTTCCGACAATCACCAGCCCCAAAAGGTTTGCGTTCAAATCTCCCAAACGGCCTTTTGAAAGGTTCACCAAAAGGATTTTTTTGTTATCCATAATGTCTTTGAAATTGAACGCGCTTCTCTGCTGGCCGACAATAGGACGCATAATTTCGTTTGCGATAAAGATGTCGAATTTGGATGTGATGTACGGCACGACGTTCCTCAAATCGCCTTCTCCGCGCACGTTTTCGGCAATCTCCTCCCAGAAGTGGTTCACCACCGAGTTTCTCGAACGAGACAGCTTTAGAGCCCTGAAATCATCATCCGCAAGGACTCTCGAAATATCCATTAAGGTTGAGCCCGTTTCAGGGTCCTCCAAAACCAAAAGCGTGGCGTTTCTGAAGTACTGTTCGAAAATCGGACCGAATGCTTCAGGCACATCGCCGTACAATTTCTTGAATATCTTGAACATCTCATCCACCACGAATGTTTTCTGTTCGGGGAAGCGCGGGTCGTATTCCAGCATATTGAGTCCCATCGGGCGCGCGGAATACGCAGGGTCGAAATAAATGACGTCGTCGTAGCGTTCTTTGGGAATCCTGGAAAGAATTTCCTGCACATCAACCCCGTGCGGATCGATAAAACATACCCCGTCGCCGTTTTCTATATCCTGAATAATCATGTTCTTCAAAAACACCGTTTTACCTGTACCGGTCTGCCCGATGGTGTACATGTGGCGCAGGCGGTCGTCGGGTGTGAAATATACCTTCGTCTCTATGTTCGAGTAATCATTTTTTCCGATAACGATACCCGTCTGCGGCAAGCCCGGCGGCGCGGGCGCCAGTTTTGCGCTGGAAGTTTTTGCTTCGCGCGAAGCGGTTCCTCCTGCAATCGTCCAGTGGAACATCGTTGCAAGCTCGGACAAGTTCATCGGCAACAGCGGGCGGTCTTCAACCAACGGCGTAGGTATCGTTTGCGTCAACTCCCGCACCACCTGCGGCCAAAATGCTTCTTTCGCGTCGCGGTCGAATGCGCGGAAAATAAACTGGCGCATCAGCTGGCGTTTTTCTTTTTTGTTATGCGGGATGTGGAATTTGAACCGATTCCCTTTCGCGTCTTCATACTGGCCGGACGTTACTTCTATTTCGCGT
>CAZPUX010000034.1:0-6248 GCA_964589865.1 uncultured Candidatus Saccharibacteria bacterium
AAGAGTCAGAACGCAAACTCGTAAAGACCGAAGAGAACATGCGTCAAGTGGAAGCCCTGCGCAAGGAAATTGCCCCGCATCTGCGGTTTTTGAAAAAACAGGTTGAGAAGGTGGAGAAAGCAAAAGAGCTTCGCGATTCGGCAATCGAGCGTTTCAAGGCATATTTGAAACGGGAAGAAACCTATTTGGTTTCGGAAAAGAATCGCCTTTCTTCCGGGCTTTCAGGAAAGCGCGAGGAACTTGCCGAAATTGGCAAAAAAGTAGCCGACGCGAAACGCGCGCTTGAGGGCGCAGCGCAGGACAAGCGCGGGAACGCGATTCTGGAACTTTCAAAGTCTTTGGACGAGGCAAGGGCATCGCGCGCGGATGCTTCGCGAAAAGCGGCGCGCTTGGAGGGGCAGATTGAAATCGTTGAAAAAACAGCTTCAAAGGCAAGCGTTGCCGCATCCGATATTTCAAAACTTGTTGAAGAAGGCGAAGGTGCTCTTTCAAATCTTTCTTCGGGTGCATTGTCGGATGCGATTTCATTCATTAAAAACCTGATTCAAAAATTCAAAGCCTTGGTTCAAACCGCGCAGAGCGGAAGCGGAGATTTGGGCGCGTTGATGAAAGAACGCGATTCATTTTTGAAAATCGAAAAAGAATCGTCCGTGAAAGAATTTGAACTTTCGGCGTCACTGGAAAAAATCAGAAAAGAACTTGATGATGTACGCCTGAAGGAGCGCGAAAAGGAGCGCGCTTTGTTTGAATTAGCATCCGAAGAGCGCGAAGCAAAACACGTCATTACAAACCTTGAGGGCGAATTGGAGCGTTTGAGCCTAGAAGAAGCGGAATTCAAACGCGATATCGCGGAAGCGGTGCCGTTAATCGGTCGTGCGATTCTTTCGTATGGAGAGACCCGTCCGGAACCGCTCACCGTAACCCGCGAGGAACAGCAGCGGGAAAAACATGACTTGGAAAAAGTGAAAATCCGCCTTGAGGAAATGGGTGCCGCGGGCGGGGAAGAGCTGATGAAAGAATACACAGAAGCCGTCACGCGGGAGTCCTTTTTAGTGCGCGAAACTGCGGATTTGGAAACAGCAGCAGCGTCATTGCGGGTGCTTATCGTTGATTTGGAGAAAGAACTTTCCGTTAAATTCAAAAGCGGTATCGATGCAATTAACGCGGAATTTACGAAACTCTTTGCGCTTATGTTCGACGGCGGCTCGGCTTCTCTCGTTCGCGTTGAAGAACCGGTCAGGAGGCAGGGTATGAATGAAGAGGGCGAAGAAGAAGGAAACGAGGAAGGCGATGGCGAGAAGAAAAAACAAGAATTTGTTGAAGGTATTGATATCGCGCTCTCTATACCGAGGAAGCGTGTAAAATCCTTGGTCATGCTTTCAGGCGGGGAACGCGCGCTCACCTCAATTGCGCTTATTTTTGCAATGTCCGCGGTCAACCCACCGCCGTTTCTGATTTTGGATGAAACTGACGCTGCCTTGGACGAATCAAATAGCCGCCGGTACGGAGATATGGTGGAGGCGCTCTCAAAAAAATCCCAGCTCGTTATCATTACTCACAACCGGGAAACTATGAGTCGAGCCAATATTCTCTACGGCATCACTATGGGCAATGACGGCGTATCCAAGGTCCTCTCGGTAAAACTGGAAGAGGCGGTGAAGGTCGCAAAATAAATCTGCATGGATATTTATCAGGAATCGTTGGAATTTCATAAAAAAAACCGCGGGAAAATCTCCATCGCATCGAAAGTACCCCTGAATAATCGGCACGACCTTTCTTTGGCATATACGCCCGGGGTTGCTGAGGCGTCGCGCGAAATTGCCCGAAATCCCGATTCAATATGGGAAGTTACGTCGCGCGGGAATTGGGTGGCAGTCGTCACTGACGGTTCGGCGGTTTTGGGACTCGGCGATATCGGTCCTGCGGCTTCGCTCCCGGTTATGGAAGGTAAGTGTGCCCTGTTTAAGGAGTTTGCCGGAATTGATGCATTTCCTATCGCATTCAAAACGCGCGACATTGACGCCTTTGTTGCGTCCCTCAAAGAAATTTCTTTTTCGTTCGGCGCCGTTAATCTGGAAGATATAGCCGCTCCGCGTTGTTTTGAAATTGAAGAACGTCTCAAAAAAGAGCTGGACATCCCCGTTATGCACGACGACCAGCACGGAACCGCCATTGTGGTAACCGCAGGTCTGTTGCAGGCTCTTCCTCTCTCGGGTCGGTCCTTTGAATCGGCAAAAATAATCATCAGCGGAGCGGGCGCTGCAGGGATAGCAATTGCGCGCATGCTTGCCGCTTTCGGAGCCCGCGATGTACTCCTATCGGACAGCAAGGGCATCATAGGACCGGGACGGAATGATTTGCCCGAATACAAAAAGGCGCTGCTATCGTTTTCGAATAAACAGGGAATAAACGGCACGTTGGCGGAGGGTATGAAAGGGAGAGATGTATTTATCGGCGTAAGCGTACCCGGTATTGTTACAAAAGAAATGGTCCGGTCTATGGCAAAAAATCCGATTGTTTTTGCTCTCGCAAATCCGGTGCCTGAAATAATGCCGGGTGAAGCAAAAGAGGCGGGCGCATTCATTGTTGCAACAGGCAGAAGCGATTTTCCGAATCAGGTAAACAATGTGCTCGCATATCCGGGTATATTCCGCGGTACGCTTGATGCGCGCGCAAGCCGCATTACCGAGCCGATGAAGCGTGCCGCAGCTGAAGCTTTGGCGAGATATGTGAAACATCCGACCCCGGAAATGATTATCCCCGATATTCTTGATAAAAATGTTACTCGTGCGGTTGCTGAAGCCGTTAGAAACGCGGTATAACATACGCATGCACGCATTTGACCAATACAAAGCGCGTCTCAAGGAGACAGAAGAAATTTTAAAACTGACGCCCGAGCAGGTTCGCGATTTGGAAACGCCCGACCGTATTTTAGAGAAAAAACTGAAGGTCAGCCTCGGCGGAAAACCTGTTGAACTTCCGGCATATCGCGTTCAGTTTAATAATGCCCGCGGTCCGTACAAGGGCGGCATTCGCTTTCATCCGGCGGCCGATTTAGATGAAGTGAAAGCGCTGGCTGCGATGATGGCAATCAAATGCGCCGTTGTTGATATTCCGATGGGCGGGGGCAAGGGCGGGGTTACGTTTGACCCGAAAGCGTCGACTAAAGACGAAATTTTTGAAGTGTCGCGGGCATGGGCGCGGGCGTTTGCACAGGATATCGGACCTGACAAAGATATTCCTGCGCCGGACGTGTACACCAACGGCGAAATTATGGCGGTTATGCTTGAAGAGTACGAAAAAGTTACCGGTGCGAAAGCCCCGGCTACATTTACCGGAAAGCCGATTGAAAAAGGGGGAATCGAAGGAAGGGATACAGCAACCGCGATGGGAGGCGTGTTTGTACTCGAGGCATACGTAGCGGAGAAAGGCTGGAAGGCAAGCGACCTTAGGGTTGCCATTCACGGATTCGGAAACGCCGGCGCAACGGCGGCTGAACTTTTACATGAACGCGGATACAAAATCGTAGGGCTAGCCGATTCAAAAGGCGCGGTAATGAGCCCGAAAGGACTTGATCCTGCAAAGTTTCTTGAAATAAAAAATCAAAAAAAGTCGATTAAAGAAATGTATTGCCACGGCTCGGTGTGCGATGAAGGACTTTTGGAGAAAGACAGCGTGGTGGTGGGAGACCCAGCATCAGTACTAACTATGGATGTGGATATCTTAGTTCCTGCTGCCTTGGACGGCGTTGTCACTCCCGAAGTCGCGCATCAGATGAAAGCAAAAGTCTTATTGGAGCTTGCAAACGGGCCCACACTTGCGGAAGCAGATGCAATTCTTGAGGAGCGCAAAATTGATGTCATACCTGACGTATTGGCAAACGCCGGCGGGGTATCCGTTTCGTATTTCGAATGGGAACAGAATCTAAAGGGCACCGCATTCAAGCGTGATGAAGTGAACAAGCGTCTAAAAGACGTTATGAGCAAGGCGTGGATGGGAGTTTCCGAGTTCGCGAAAAAACATTCCATCACGTTCCGCAAAGCGGCATTTGCGCTTGCGGTTGAAAGAATTTTGAAAGCAAAATCGTAAATTGACAGAGTGGTCAAAATTGCTACACTGAGTAAGTAATGAAGAACGCGCAAAAACTCATTGTTTCTGCACTCCGTGCAAACGGCGCGTTTTTCTCCTATTTCTGGGCCTAAAGCCCAGATTTTTCACATAACCGTAATAGCTCGTATTCCACCTAGTTTTTAGGAGTCTTTAACTGAATAACGTTTTTTCCTGAAGCAGGGGAGTACATTTATCTCCTTACTTTTTCTCTATGTCACAAGACTCAAGACTGGAAAATGCCCGTACCCTTGTTCCCAAAGAACGCACCGCTAGAAGGCGGCACTTGGGATACTTTGTCGGAGACCAAGCTATCAATCTGCCTCCGGTTCAGCGCATCGAACCGGCTCAGGGCGTCGAATACGCCGAAATTGTTACGGACCCCGATTTACCAACGTTTGGGTAACAGCTCATAAAACATACATCTATGAACATCTCGCTTGAACTTATACGCCTTCAAAGAATCCACGAACAGCGCAGATTAAGTTATCGCGATTCCGCCTTGATTAAGGCCAAATTCATTGCTGACAAACAACCCCCGCAGGGACTTACCCGGCGCATTGCAAAAAAGAGAGCTGTAAATGCTTTCTTGAAGAGCGAGGAAGAGGCGAGGCAAAGGCCGATTCCAATTATGGACGGACCCTCCGATTATACGCTTCGGGGATGGTAGTTATGGCAGAAAAAGCTCGCTCCGAAAGAGCCTGGTGGTACGACCGTTGCGAGCACAAGTCGATACGGAGACTATGCGACGAATGCAACCAAGGAACGTGCAACTGCCGTATAGAACGAAACGTAAGCGGATATATCCTCCGGTTTGACCGAAGTCCAACATGCAAACTTTTACGACACACGTAACAAAACAAAGTTTTGAAACAAGGCTGCGCATGCAGTTCGGCGCGCCCGGCGCCAACCTTTTCACATACCCGATATTTATAAGTTTCAAAACACTCTTATGTACGAACATCTTTCGTTTTGGCAACCGTCTTTCGAAGCGGACAGAAACAAACCTTCCTGTACCTGTAAGTACGTCTTCGGGAAGCGATACATCGACCCGCAGAGACGCTGTCCGATTCATAAAGGCAAGTAGTTTGAAAAAAGCATCCGAAGCGTTTCGGGTGCTTTTTTCGCATTACTTGTACGTGAGTCCGTATTGGGCGTAAGCCCAACTCACTTTTCCGAAAAAGTTCCTTACTAACTTTAAGCTTTTTAGCTATGCCGGAAAAATATCAAGGACTTAGTCGACAACCGCTCTATGAAGTACGCACGTTTAAGTGTTGCGGACGATCGTTAGGTGGTAGGACATGCACGAAACCGGCTGTCGTGAGAAAAGAATCTGCCGACAGTGGTTTCTACGGTCACACCTTTCCGATGTACTTCTGTGAAGATCATTCTTAACTCTCTAAATTAATGGCTATGTCACAAAACACAAAAGAATCACTAACACCATGCACCTGTTCAATCTCAACAAGCGGATACGGTAGCTCCGTGCACTATCACGTCTGCCCGAGATGCGAGTACTACCGTTCAAGCATGACAAGAGTTGAGCGCCTTACGCGCGAACGCAGCGAGCTCATTAACGGTGTCAGGATATACCTCGACATATTGAAGACGGAACCTTCTTCCCACGAGGAAGCCGAAGCAGAGTTCCGCGCCAGGCTCCGTTTGCGTATCGGTAAGGATGTGCGAAAAATCCGTGAAATATCGCGTCAAATAGGTCCGGTGCGGCCGGTCGTATCAGATAACAGCGAAAACCATGAGTGAAAAACCCAAGAATCATGGGAAGTTCGAAGCGGCGGAAGAACTTTTGTCGTCCCCAAAGTCGCTTGAAGAATTGGTCGAGTTTCGGGAACTGATGCTGGAACATGTACATCGGTTCGAGGCCAACCCCGAGTTTGCCGACGGACCGGTGGTCCAAGGATTTCAACTCTTGATTGCTGCAACCGAAGCCCGCATCAGATTCAAGGAATTCCTTATCTCTCACGCCGGGTAAGAATTAGAAAAACAAAACCACCCCATGGTCGAGGGGTGGTTTTGTTATTTTTGGATGAGAGAAAAACCCAACGTGCGGTCTTCAATGTTCGCGGCTTCCACACGGTAACTGACAGCGTGTCCTAACCGAATCATTTTTATTGTGCGCCTAT
>CAZPUX010000035.1:0-6204 GCA_964589865.1 uncultured Candidatus Saccharibacteria bacterium
CGGAAGTCCGCCCGGGCGACATATTGGTAGGTAAAGTTACTCCGAAAGGGGAGACGCAGCTCACGCCTGAAGAAAGACTTTTGCGTTCAATCTTCGGCGATAAAGCAAAGGATGTGAAAGACACATCGCTTCGCATGGAAGGAGGAAAGCGCGGCCGTGTTATTGGTGTTCGCGTATTTTCTCGTGAACGCGGAGACACGCTTGAATCGGGAACAATCAAGAAAATCTACATTACGATTGCACAGCTCAGAAACGTATCAGTGGGCGACAAACTCGCAGGCCGTCACGGCAACAAAGGCGTTATTTCAAGAATTCTTCCTGCTGAAGACATGCCGTACGACGAGAATGGCGAGCCGATTGACGTGATTCTTACTCCTCTCGGCGTTCCTTCACGTATGAACTTGGGTCAGATTCTTGAAATGCACTTGGGGCTTGCAGCGCACACCTTGGGTTACCAGGCGATTATTCCTCCGTTTGCGGGTGCAAACGAAGCGGAAATCCGCTCGGAACTCAAAACCGCAGGATTTCCTGAATCAGGCTCGATGCAGCTTTATGACGGAAGAACCGGAGAAAAATTTGAACAGCTTATTGCAGTCGGTTACATGTACATTCTGAAACTGCACCACATGGTGGAGGACAAGATACACATGCGTTCGATTGGTCCGTACTCTCTTATTACGCAGCAGCCTTTGGGAGGTAAAGCTCAGAACGGCGGTCAGAGATTCGGAGAAATGGAAGTGTGGGCGCTTTTGGGTTACGGAGCCGCATATACCTTGCGCGAAATGCTCACGATTAAATCAGACGACATTCAAGGACGTTCCGCTGCCTTTGATGCAATCGTGAAAAGAAAACCGATTGAACTTTCAAACACGCCGGCAGCATTCAATGTGCTCGTAAACCACCTCAGAGGATTGTGCTTGGACGTTATTCTTGGAAGAAACGACGGAACGGATTCGGAAGAGCCGAAACGCCGCATTAATAGAGCCCGCCAATAATCAAACTATATATGGATCAAAAACGAGGCAAAGTCATCGATACATCCAATTTTGATTGGATAGGGCTCAAGGTCGCATCTCCTGAGCGCATTTTGGATTGGTCATGGGGCGAAGTACGAAAGCCGGAAACGATTAACTACCGCACGCAGCGTTCTGAAAAGGACGGTTTGTTCGATGAACGCATTTTCGGTCCTGAACGCGATTTCGAATGTTACTGCGGTAAATACAAAGGACCCCGTTTCCGCGGAATTATCTGTGAAAAATGCTTCGTTGAAGTAACTCGTGCGATTGTCCGCCGCGAGCGCATGGGCCACATCGAGCTTGCAACTCCGGTTGCACACATTTGGTTCTTGCGTTCAGTTCCTTCAAGAATTGCTCTTATCTTGGGCGTATCTGCAACCGACGCTGAAAAGGTTGTGTACTTTGCAGGCTACATCGTTACGAAGGTAAACACTGAAGAACGTGACCGTGTTTTGAAAGAACTTGAAAATGAATTTAAGACGAAAATAAAATCAGTTACAAACGATAAGGCACAGACCGAATTGAAGGCATTAATGGTTGCCGCAAAAGGCGACATCGACCGCATCAAACCGGGTGTTGTCTTGGATGAAATCGAGTATCACCGTTTCTCGGTGAAATACGGAACATTCTTTGAAGCGGGTATCGGCGCAGAAGCGGTGTATACCATCTTCAAGAACTTGGACATGAACAAGCTCGCAAAAGATTTGGAAACAGGTCTTGAAAAAGCGGGTGCTGCAGAACGCGAGAAATTGAACAAGCGCCTTGGCTTGGTCCGCGCTATGGTTGCGGCAAACGTCCGCCCTGAGTGGATGTTTCTGACGAGGATTCCCATTACGCCTCCGGCGCTTCGCCCTATGGTTGCCCTTGAATCCGGTCGTCACGCAACGTCAGATGTGAACGACTTGTATCGCCGCGTGATTAACCGAAACAACCGCTTGATGAAACTCCGCGATATATTCGCTCCTGAAGTTATCTTAAGAAATGAAAAGCGCATTTTGCAGGAAGCAGTTGACGCGCTTCTCGACAACACGATTCGTCGCGGCGGTGCGGCATTTTCCGCAACGAGCCAAGCTCAGAGACGCCCGTTGAAATCACTTGCGGACTATTTGAAATCAAAACAAGGCTACTTCCGCTTTAACCTTCTCGGTAAACGCGTGGATTATTCTGGCCGCTCGGTGATTGTCGTCGGACCGGACTTGGACTTGGATGAATGCGGGTTGCCGAAGAAAATGGCACTGGAATTGTTCCGCCCGTTTGTTATTGCAAAACTTCTTGAAAGAGAATTGGCGCACAACATCCGCGGAGCGGGCCGATTGATTGAAGAAGGAATTCCTGAAGTGTGGGCGATTCTTGAAGAGGTGATTCACGGCAAGCACGTGCTATTAAACCGCGCGCCGACTTTGCACCGCCAAGGTATCCAAGCATTCCGACCGCGTCTTATTGAAGGCAACGCTATTCAATTGCATCCGTTGGTGTGCCCCGCGTTTAACGCAGACTTCGACGGCGACCAGATGGCAGTTCACGTTCCCTTGTCTGATGAGGCACAGATGGAAGCTGCAAATATTATGTCCGCGGCACGAAACGTACTGAAGCCTGGCTCAGGCCAGCCGGTTATCTTCGAGAAGCCGTTGGACATCGCACTCGGCGTCTATTGGATGACGCGCGATATTTCAGGCGAGAAAGGGGAGAAGAAATACTTCCACTCTCCGAATGCGGCGATTCTTGCATACGATTTCGGCGATGTGGGCATTCACGCGAAGATTCAGGTAGAACCGACTCCGGGAAATCCGAAATACGCCGTATTCAAAGGCGAACGATTTGAAACGACCGTCGGACGCTTGCTCTTCAACTCAATTCTTCCGAAAGACTATTCGTTCATCAACCACGAAGTTAAAAAGAAAGAACTCGGCAAACTGGTTGATGATGTGATTAAGGTATACGGATTGAAACAAACGCCGATAATTCTCGACAAACTGAAACACTTCGGATTCCAGTTTGCGACCAAATCGGGCGTATCGTTCAGCTTCGATGACCTTGTGGTGCCTCAGGCTAAAAAGAAAATAGTAGATAAAGCCCGCATTGAAGCGCAGGAAATCCGCGACCAGTATGAAAACGGACTTTTGACCGCTGAAGAAAAACTCCGTCTCACCATTGAATTGTGGCAAAAAGCCACCAACGATATTGAAAAGGAAATTCTTCCGGCCTTGGACACGATGTCATCCGTCTACACGATGGTGGTATCCGGCGCCCGCGGTTCTGCACGCCAGCTTTCGCAGATGTCCGGTATGAAGGGCTTGGTGACGAACACCAAAGGAGAAGTCATTGAATTTCCTGTAACCTCGTCCATGAAAGAAGGATTGACTCCGACCGAATACTTTACGACGACCCACGGCTCGCGAAAAGGATTGACCGACACTGCGCTTAAAACTGCGCACGCAGGCTACCTGACGCGCCGATTGTTTGATGTTGCGCAGGACATTGTGGTTTCAGGACCGGACTGCGGAGCGAAAGCAGGCATCATTGTGCGCCGTATCCGCCCGGGCGGCATGGAAGCCGACCTTTCGAAATTGATTGTTGGACGCGTGCTCGCAAAAGATGTTGAAACAAAAGGTGCAACATTCAAGAAAGGAACATTGCTCACCATTGAAGAAGCGAAAGTAATTGCGGCAGCGGGCGTAGAAGAAGTGGCAGTTCGCTCACCGATGGGATGCATTGCAGATAAAGGCATCTGCCAGAAGTGTTACGGAGCGGACCTTGCAACCCGCGAAATGATTGATATCGGAGAAGCGGTGGGAACAATCGCAGCACAAGCCATTGGGGAACCGGGCACACAGCTTACGATGCGTACCTTCCACACAGGAGGCGTTGCAACTATCGGCGGCGACATCACGCACGGTCTTCCGCGCGTTGAAGAACTGTTCGACAAGCGCCCGCCGAAAGCGGCAGCCGTGCTTTCGCACGTAACGGGCGACGTGCTTGAAATCAAAGACGATATGGGAAAGAAGACTATTGTTATTCTCCCTGACGTCGGTTCGAAAGAATCTTCAAAGACCCGCGACAAGATTGAATATGAAGTTCCGGCTCGCCGCGTTGCTATGGTAAAAACCGGCCAGCATGTCGACCGCGGAGATATGCTTACGGACGGCTCGGTCAACTTGGATGAATTGTTCGAGCTTGGCGGACCCGCAAAACTTCAGGACTACATGATTGATGAAGTGTCGAAGATTTACGACCTCCAGGGCGCATCGGTGTCGCATAAGCACATGGAAGTGATTATCCGCCAAATGTTCTCGCGCGTCGAAGTTGTTGACCCTGGTTCAAGCCAATTGGTGAAAGGCGAAATGACTGAGATGGGTATCGCAATAACCCTAAACCGCGAGCTTGAAGAGGCAGGCAAAGAGCCGATTAAGTACGAACCGTTGGTGTTGGGTATTACCGAAGTTTCCCTAAACCGCAGAAGCTTCCTTTCAGCGGCATCATTCCAGCACACGACTCGTACGCTCATTACCGCAGCGCTGAAAGGCACCACAGACTTCCTCACGGGTCTTAAAGAGAACGTCATCATCGGACGTCTTATTCCTGCAGGAACCGGATTTGCCGGCTCGAAGAAACACGCAGTCATTGCTGAGTTCCAGAAGGAACGTGCTGAAAGAATGCAGGAAGAATTTGCTGAAGAAGGAGCACGGGAAAGAATCGCCGACATCGCCTAAACGCGCTACAAGCCTATGGAGTATCTCCGAGGAACACCGCCACCATCAGCGGGTGCATATAGCGACCTTCAGACGCGACGAACAGTCTACTCTGACCTTGAGCTCCCACGGGAGGCCACGTCTGCTCTTAAGAGGAAAGAACAGCTCATTGCCGAGGCGCGGACGAAAGCGGTTAACACCGGCGCGGTCCGTTTCTCGGAAGAATGGTATGAAACTGAAAGGGCGCGAAAAAATCTTAAGTTTTTAGAACCGTCGCAGGAAGTCGGTTTTGCTCAGGAATTGTTTGCTGGTGACGCGGTGGAAGGAGATACGCCTTTCGCGGTCCTTGGTGCGCCGGAAGGGGATATGGTAGTCGCGCATAAACAGTTCCGGATGTTAATCCGTTCACTTCATCCGGACGTTGTACGGCATGAGGCTGACACCTTCATAAACACCATCCTCAAGGGGACGGGCAAAACACAATGGGATCTGCTTGGCGAAGAGCTCGAGCATCTGTTGGCGGAAGGTCCCAAACGCCTTACGCAAACTGAATTGGCGGCACTCGATGAAAAGGGACGCCAGGCGTATGAGCAGGAGCATCATGAATGGGCCGAGCGTCAGAATCCTGCAACGATATTGAAAATAAAAGAAGATTTTATAAAGCGCGCCGAAGAAAAAGCGAGCAAGGTGAACGCGGCATGGAACGCAATCAAACAAGGGCTCGCCTATGAAGCTATCGTCGGAGTTTCAAGCCTCTGGCACACCGAAGAAGGGCAACATTCGGACCTCGGTTTTTCACTGGCGAGGAGTTTTTGGTTGGCGCCGGAACAGACCATTGCCTTAGAAGGGGATGCGGAGTTAAAGCGCGACTTAGAATTTGAAATTTCAGACGAAGGGACTTTGTCCTTGAAAGAAGCCGGTCCTGTAAGGTTGAATTTTGCGTATGGATATGACACCGAGATGGGAATCTACGAGGTGTACCGCGCCTCCTTCTCCGTAAAAAGCCTTTTTGCTTTTCTAGAGCTTCAGGCGGGGAAGCGAGTGAACCGTGCGCTTTTGTCGGACATCGCGGAAAAATACAAGCTCTCTCTTTTTGACGTTGAGAGGCTGCAAGATCTCCTTTCGGAAGGGCTCCCCGCAGAAGAAATATCCGAACAGTTTGGCGTCCACCCGCTGTTACCTATGCCCGATGTAGATACTTATGATTGGCAGAAGTCGAGCAGTTATCTCCCGTACGGCACACAGTCCATTGTGCAAGCTTTTCAAGAAAAGAGATGCTTCACTCCGGAAATGGAGCAGGAGATGATTTCCGCCGGGTACAACCGTGAAGCAGTCCTTGCGTTTGAAAAGTTCCTCGTTGGCGGCATTGCGGAAGCAGAGGCGGACTATATCGCGAGCATGAAAAAGATATCGTATGAGCAGGTGCAGGAAAGCGGGGGTAATTGTAAAGAAATTCTGCTCGGATATCTCACCGAAGAAAAAGAAAAAAAAGATTCCTC
>CAZPUX010000036.1:0-6152 GCA_964589865.1 uncultured Candidatus Saccharibacteria bacterium
GATCAGGTTCTCCTTGATGTGCGTTGGGGTTCGGTAAGTGATAAAGGTGTTATAGGAAGCCAAGGAGTTTTGGAATCGCGTATTCCTCGCAAAACCGTAGATGCAGTCGGTTGGTGGTCCCCTTTTCCTGTGGACGAGGAAACATCGGCAAGAGAATTCCGACAGCACTTGCGTCGGGTTGGACTTAGAAAAAGAGCTGACGTTAAATGAGTTTTAACGAGCGAATTCGATAGCTCTCGATTCGCGGATAACGTTGATTTTCACTTCACCGGGGTATTTCATCTCGTTTTCAACGCGAAGGGCGATGTTTCTAGCCAATTCCCGCGCGTCCAGGTCCGAAATATCTTCAGGTTTTACGAATACGCGCACTTCGCGGCCTGCCTGAATGGCGTAAGCTTTCTCAACGCCCGCGAACGAAGTAGCGATTGCCTCCAATTCCGTCAGACGTTTGATGTAGTTTTCAACTGAGTCGCGGCGTGCGCCTGGGCGGCCGCCTGAAATAGCATCCGCAACCTGCACAATGATTGATTCAACAGTTTCGTACGGATATTCCTCATGGTGCGCCTGCATTGCCTGGATGATGCGCTTATCAACGCCGAATTTTTCAAGGATGCGTCTACCAATTTCAACGTGTGTTCCCTGCACCGCATGGTCAACGGCTTTGCCGATGTCATGCAGAAGCGCACCCGCTTTTGCAACTTTCACATCAGCGCCTAATTCAGCGGCAATCATGCCGGCAATGTGCGCCATTTCGGTCGAGTGCTGAAGCACGTTCTGACCGTATGAGGTTCTAAAGTACAACCGGCCCAAAATGCCCATCAGACGTGGGTCCAAGCCGTGAATACCAAGCTCGTAACACACCTGGTCCGCCTTCTCTTTCATCACGCGGGACACTTCATCCTTCGCTTTCTCCACCGCGTCTTCAATTTTTGCGGGTTGAATGCGCTGGTCGATAATCAGGTTTTCAAGCGCGATACGGGCAATTTGGCGGCGAACCGGGTCAAAGCAGGAAAGGGTAATCATGCCCGGGGTTTCATCAACAAGTACGTCAACACCGGTGGCGCGTTCAAATGTGCGTATGTTTCTGCCTTCGCGTCCGATAATTTTCCCTTTCATGTCTTCCGACGGCAGGGGAATGTTGGTTGAAAGTACTTCCGCGTGAACTGAATTGCCGAGGCGGTGAATTGCCGTCGTCAAAATGTCCCGGGCTTTTGATTCCAAACGCTCCTTACCTTCGATTTCAAGTTTTTGAATACGAACCATCATGTCTTCCTCGTGGTCGTTTTCAATCGCTTTCATTAGTTCGGTCTTCGCCTCTTCCTCCGTAAGTTTCGCAACTGTTTCCAACGCTTTCTCACGTTCGACAATCAAATTATCCGCGCGTTCTTTTATTTTCCGCACTTCGTCAATCTGCGCTTTGATGCGGTCGGCTTCGCGGTCGATATCAAGCTGGCGCTTATCAAGAAACGCTTCCTTTTCACCGACACGCTTTTCCTTGCTGACGTACGACTCTTCTTTCAGGCGAAGTTCTTCCCGGAATTCGGCTTCCAAAGCTCCCGCTTTCTTTTCGCCCTCGGCGATTATATTTTTCGCCTCCTCGCGGGCTTCCAATAATTTCTGCTTAATCTGCAGTTCCACTGAACCTTTCTGGCCCAAGGAAACTATCCAACGCAGGAAGTATCCGGCTGCGATGCCGGCGCCGCCGGTTATGGCGACGAGAATTAAAACTGTAATTGTTGACATACGCGTTTACGGTTCACGCGCGGTCACAAAAAATATGGCGAAACTAGTGTGCGAAAATTAACGTCTGAGGTTTAGATTTCTTGAAAACGGTCTGTTTTCTCGCGCTTTAGGTTCCAATTTCATGTGCCGAACGGGTTCCAAAGTTCAAAATTAAATAAGGTGCTCATTTATAGTATCAGAGCGGATTTGCGGGCGCAATGCGTTTCTTGCGTATCGGGGTTCTACGCTATACAGTCATGGCTATGAGAGAAGGCGCCTATCCTTCGCGGCTTACGACCGAAGAAGGCATTGCGGAGGTCATACGGGAGAGGGAACTGAGCGAATGGCGTGATACGTTTCGAGACTCGGACAAACTCGCGTCTGTGGCCTTAGAGAGCAATGCTCGAGAGGTTGCTGATTGGCGGATTGACGAGCTCAGGGAGGAGCATGGGTCCCTCACGGGCGCATTTCATACCGACCTGATACTTCAGGACCAACTCACTGTTTTTGAAAACGGCAATGTGTTTCTCGAGAGGTTAAGCTCAAATTAACCCCGGGCCTTGTAGGTTTCATCAACGATTCCGTACTTTTTCGCTTCATCCGAAGTCATCCAGTAGTCGCGTTCTGCGTCTTTTTCGACTTCAGCGGGCGTTTTGCCGGTGTTTTTTGCAAGAATCTTATTTAGGTTTTCTTTGGTGCGCAAAATGTGTTTTGCGGCAATCGCAATATCCGTTGCCTGCCCTTCAACCCCGCCCATAACCTGGTGAATCATGATTTCGGAATTCGGGAGCGTGAAGCGCTTGCCTTTTTTGCCTGCGGAAAGAATAACGGCAGCGGCGGAAGCGGCAATACCTACGCACACGGTTGCGATATCGGGCTTCACGTAATTCATTGTGTCCAAAATCGCCATACCTGCTGAAACCGAACCGCCCGGAGAATTGATGTAAAGGTAAATATCTTTTTTCGGATCTTCCGATTCCAAAAAGAGAAGCTGGGCAATGATGAGGTTTGCGGTGTGGTCGTCAATGGGGCCGCCGAGGAAAATGATGCGTTCCTTTAATAGGCGCGAGTAAATGTCGTATGCGCGCTCGCCGAAAGAGCCTTTTTCAATGACCATCGGGACGAGCTGGCTTATCTGGGGGTTTGTTTTTGAACTCATAGTTCATTAACTATACTGCACGCCCCTAAGTTTCGCCAATATTCGGCTATTCTACAAAACCGAAACGGGGTACTATGTGTTTGGACTTTAAAAGTGTTACAAAAGTAATTTTATCCTTATGAAAAATTTTATTTGGTTCGTTGTTGCGGTACTCGTCATCGGCGGGCTGGTTTGGTATGGCATGGCAGGTAAGAGCGGAACCGGCGCGCATACAGGTCCGTACAAAGTAGGCGTCATTCTTTCTCTGACTGGGGATGCTGCTCCGTACGGAGAAGGCGCGCGCAACATCGACCAGATTGCGGTTGATGAAATCAACGCAGCGGGCGGTATCAATGGACAGCAAGTTGAACTCGTCATTGAAGACGGCAAATGCAATGGTCAGGATTCCGCAAATGCTGCCCAGAAGTTGGTGAACGTCGACAAAGTACAGGTGATTATCGGCGGATTCTGCTCAGGCGAATCATTGGCGGCGGTTCCGGTTGCGGAAGGCGGGAAGGTTGCTATCTTTTCTCCCGGTTCCTCGAGCCCTAAACTGACCAATGTCAGCAAATATTTCGCGCGCGATTATCCGAGCGATTCTGCACAGGGCGAAGTGTTGGCGAATATCGCCTACACGGATAAGGGGTGGAAGAATGTGGCATTTATACAGGAACAGACTGACTACGCCGCGGGCGTTGCTCAATCGTTCAGCAACAAACTCACTTCGCTCGGCGGTACGGTAACCAATGAGCAGTTCCCGACCGAAACGACGGATTTCCGTTCGATTCTGACGAAGATAAAGGCTCAAAACGCCGACGCGCTGTTTATCGATACTCAAACCGCAGCTTCAGCAGACAGAATCCTCAAACAGATTGCACAGTTGAATTGGAAACCGCACATATTGGTTTCTGATGTAACGATTGCCGACCCGAAGACCCTGATGGACAACAAAGCATTAATGGAAGGGGCGCTTGGCGCCGAGTTCGGCGTTGATGCAACGAATGCAAAATATGCAGCCCTTCTTGCTTCATACAAGGCGAAATACAACGCGGATATGCCGTATCAAAGCTACGGACAGACTGAATATGACGCGGTATATCTGATTCGCGATGCGATTGCGGCTGTCGGTTATGACGGTACGAAAATCGCCGGATGGCTCCGAAGTGTAAAGGATTGGCAGGGCGCTTCAGGCTCCGTCACTATTAAGGATGACGGGGACAGAGCAAGCGGACATTCTCCCGAGACGGTGAAAGACGGAAAAATGATTCCGTACGTCAAATAAGTACTGCTTCAAAAACCGCCCGGCGAAAAATCTGCCGGGCGGTTTTTCGTATACACTGGTTCCTAATGGAGGTTTTGGCACAACTTGTCGCCAACAGTCTTATAGCAGGCTCTCTCTACGCGCTTTCCGCGATGAGTTTTAATCTGATGTATGGGGTTTCGCGTTCGTTCAACCTCGCCCACGGCGCTACCGGTGCCATTGCCGCGTACACCGTTTTTTTTCTTGCAAAAGAAAACGGGTTTCCGCTTTCGGTTTCAATTTTTCTCGCCCTGTGTATGGCGGCTGGAGCTGCCCTCGCACTTGAGCTCCTCGTATTTCGTCCCCTCCGTAAAAAACACGCATCAAACCTGGTGCTTCTGATTGCCGCGCTCGGCGCGTCGGTTGCGATTGAAGCATTGATTGCAATCATTTTTACCAGTCACTTTAAAACGCTTTCGGATGTGCTTGGTGAGCCGATTATCGTCTCACTTTTCGGGGCCTCAGTTTCATCGGTACAACTGGTGATGTTCGTTTCTGCACTTGCCATTTTCTTTTTATTTTGGTGGATGCTTTCCGCAACACGATTTGGGAAAACTGTGCG
Organism: uncultured Candidatus Saccharibacteria bacterium; assembly: GCA_964589865.1. GTDB lineage: Bacteria > Patescibacteriota > Minisyncoccia > Phycocordibacterales > Phycocordibacteraceae > Phycocordibacter. Next base: position 4,723 of record CAZPUX010000036.1, read on the forward strand.
GGCTATTGCCGATGATGAGGAAGTGGCGCGTATCGTAGGCATAGATACAAACCGCATTATTGCTTTGGTATTTTTGATTGGTGGCGCAGTCATGGGGCTTTCCGGTATTCTTTCGGGACTCGATGTCGGACTTGAGCCGCATATGGGTTTTCTGCTCCTCCTTACCGCCGCAATTGCCGCAATTATCGGCGGAATAGGCAACGTATATGGGGCATTTTGGGCTGCGTACCTCGTTGGGTTTATTGAAAATTTTGGTGTTTGGTTTGTAGGAGGGGAATGGAAATACGCGATTGCGTTTTCAATACTCATTCTGTTTCTCCTGTTCCGCCCGCAGGGATTTTTCGGAAAAAAATAATATGGAATACGCACTTCATCTCGCGATTCTTGTTTGTATCTTCGGAATATTCGCGATTTCCTTGAACTTGGTTTCAGGGTATACGGGTCTTGTATCTTTGTCGCACGCCGCATTTTATGGTATCGGCGCGTACGCAACAGCCCTTCTAATGCGAGACGTGGGTTTGAATTTTTTCCTCGCGGCGTTCGTCGGAGCCCTCGTCGCTGCGGTCGTCGCCTGTGTAATAGGGTTCGTGTTTTCGCGGTTCCGCGGCGATTACTACGTGTTGGGCACGGTCGCGCTTACGTATATTGCCTACACTTTCTTTATGAACTTGCGTGATGTGACGGGCGGACCTTTAGGAATCACTGGTATTCGGCATCCGGAATTGTTCGGGTTTGATTTTTCCGGGAGCGTTCCGTTTTTTATTCTCACCGCTGCGGCGCTCGCGCTCGCATACCTTCTTTCCCGCTTCATCGTCTTTTCTTCTTTCGGAAGAGTATTGAAAGCGATACGCGAGGACGAAGGGGCGGTTTCTGTTTTCGGCTATAACATCCTTCATTACAAACTCGCTGTGTTCGTCATTTCCGCTGCGGTCGCCGCGTTTGCCGGCGGGCTTTTGGCTTCGTATCTTTCCTACATTGACCCGGGCACGTTCGGAATTACGCATTCGATTTTTCTCCTTTCCATAATCATTCTCGGAGGGTTAGGTTCTTTGCGCGGTCCGGTTGTCGGTGCGTTTATTCTTGTTCTCTTGCCCGAGGCGCTTCGTTTCGTCGGCTTTTCTCCGGATATTGCCGCTCAGCTTCGCGAGATGCTTTACGGGCTTCTTCTTGTTTTCCTGATGTTGTATCGCCCGCAAGGGTTATTCGGCGAATATAAACTATGAACGCGCTTCAGACAAAAAACCTGGTGAAAGAATTCGGCGGCGTGAAGGCCATCAACAGCCTTTCGATTGCAATTCCGAAAGGCGAAATCGTCGGCATCATAGGTCCAAACGGTTCGGGTAAAACAACGCTCACGAACGTGCTGACCGGCATGTGCGTGGTTGACGGCGGGGCGGTGATTATCGGCGGAGAAAAAGAGAAAAAAATGA
>CAZPUX010000037.1:0-6120 GCA_964589865.1 uncultured Candidatus Saccharibacteria bacterium
TAGTGTTGAGAAGAATTCTACGATTATTTTCCCGGCGCAGTTTATGACGACCGTTGAAGAAGCGTTCAAGACTTTGCGAAAGGATTCCGTGAAAGGTTAATTGTTCCCCGCACATGCCTCCCGAAAAGCCGAAAAAAGATTGGACCGTTTTTCTTGCGAGCGTTTTCTTCGTATTGGGTTTCTCCGTTGTTTTTTCGCTGGTAGGAATTCTCCTCCAAACAGCGCTTGCGCACGTTTCGGGGCAAGTGCAGATGTGGCTTGGCAGAATCGGCGGGGTAATTATCATTCTGTTCGGGCTGTTTCTTCTGAATCTCTTTACGCCGAAATTCCTTCAGCAAACCCACGCGGTTGCGGTGAAGTACCGCTTCAAATCCTACTATGCGACCTCGTTCGTCTTCGGAGCTGCGTTTGCCGTCGGATGGACCCCATGCGTCTCGGCTGCGCTCGGCGCTATTCTCGCTCTGGCAACCGCTTCCCCCGGGAGCGCGTTTTTCCTCTTATTTGCATACACTCTGGGCATTGGGCTGCCGTTTCTCCTGGTCGGTCTCTTCACGGCTGTCGCGGAGCGTTTAATTGAAAAAGCGGGAAAGTGGCTCGCGTATGTTCAGTACGCGTTCGGAGTACTTCTTATTGCGACCGGTGTTCTGATATTTACGGGCGAATTATCGCAGATTGCGAATTTTGAATTTCTTGCAAACATTCTCACGTCGCTCAACATCGGAACATCGGCAGGAGGCGATTTAGCCTCCTTCACCTTGCTGAATGCAGCTATCGCATTTCTTGCGGGTCTCGGTTCGTTTTTGAGCCCCTGCATTCTGCCGATTATCCCGGGATTTTTATCGTTCCTCGCATCGACCGCCGTTAAAAAAACATGAATTCGCTTTTTACAACTAAAAACGCAGTTCTCGTATTCGCGCTCATCCTGATTGCGGGTGCGATTTTCTTTTTGGAATCGGGCAAAAATCCGCGGATGCCCGGCGCATCGCAAGATATCGCCGTTTCGGCAACCGGCGAGAGAGCCGCCGTAATCGCTGCAAAAGCAGGAAAGTATGACAAGGCAAAAGAGCTTGCGGGCGTTACGGGCTATATTAATGCAAACGACGGATTCAAACTTGCCGATGTCATCGGCAAGAAAGTTATTCTCGTCGATTTTTGGACCTATAGCTGTATCAATTGCCAGCGCACCTTGCCGTATCTCAAGGAGTGGTACTCAAAATATAAAGACAAAGGATTCGTGATTGTAGGCGTACACACGCCGGAATTTGATTTCGAGAAAGTACTGGCGAATGTGCAAAAGGCGGTCTCGGCGGCCGGCATTGAGTATCCGGTCGTCTTGGATTCAAACCGCGCCACGTGGGATGCGTACGGCAATCGTTACTGGCCGCATGAATACCTGATTGATATCGACGGATACGTGGTCGAGGACCATATCGGCGAGGGCGGGTACGACGAAACCGAGAAGGCGATACAGAATGCCCTGGCTGAACGCGCGCAAGTGTTGGGCGAGAAAACCGATGTGAATATGCCGATTACGGTTCCGCACGAAGATGATATTCAAGCAGGGAGTCCCGAAACCTATTTCGGTTCCGCGCGGAATGAATACTTAGGTAACGGCGTGTCGGGGCTTTCCGGAGAACAATATTTTAAGGAACCCCAGACAGTAGACAAAAATAAGCTCTACCTTATCGGGAAATGGAACATGAAGCCGGAATATGCCGAAACATCCGCGTCCGTAGGGGATAGCACGGCAGGGTCCGATAGAATTGATTACCGATACGCCGCAAAAAGCGCGTACTTTGTCGCGGGAAGCAATACTCCGACCGATGTCGAAGTTCTGTTAGACAGCGCCCCGGTTCCGCAATCGCTAAAGGGGGCTGATGTGTTTTATAAAAACGGCAGAAGCTATGTTCGTGTCGGTGCAAACACGCTCTACAGAATTATAGAAGGCGCGCATATCGAAGAACATTTCCTTGAATTTATTATTTCTTCGCCCGGGCTTCAGGCATTTACCTTTACGTTCGGGTAGTACTACATCATAATCGCAAGTATGAAAGAGGAGCGGAAGGGCGAGTTGTTTATTTTTATCGAGACGTTTTTTTCCGGTCTGTTTCCCGTACTGATTACACTTTCGTTATTTGCAATCCCCCCGGTTACCGCGCTGGCGTGGAATACGCTTTTAGGCGCACTGGTGTTCGGCGTCGTTCTGGTCTATAGAAAAAAGCGGAATGAACTGTTGAATCCCATTCTTTGGTGGTATGCCGCGGTCATCGCGCTCTTTATTGCAATCGGATACCACGTATTATATTTTCTCGGTGTCACTCAGACGAGTGCGGGGAACGCCTCAATCATCGCGCTGTTTGAGGTATTTAACGCGTACGTGCTCTTTAATTTCATACGCAAAGAATCTTTTCCACTGGAGCACATCATCGGCTCGGTATGCATGTTGGCCGGTGCGTTAATTGTTCTTCTTAAAAACTTTTCATCCTTCGAGTCGGGGGATTTTTTGATTTTTGCAGCAACGTTCATACCGCCTCTCGGAAATTTATATCAAAAGAAAGCGCGGGCCATAGCTTCTCCCGAAACGGTGCTGTTTTTGCGAAGCATTATTGCGGTGCCGCCCTTGTTTTTCATGGCATATCTCTTTGGTGAACGTGTCTCGCCCCAAACGCTCTACGTGGCGCTACCATTTCTTGTTTTGAACGGGCTCGTTCTTTTCGGTCTTTCCAAATGGCTTTGGCTTGAAGCAATACATCGTATCTCTGTTACGAAAGCCTTGGTGTTGAAAAGTCTAGCGCCGTTGCTGACGCTCTTGTTCGGTTGGCTTTTACTGCACCAAAGCGCAACGGCCTGGCAGTTTGCTTCTTTGATTCCGTTTTTCTTCGGCGTGGTTCTTTTGACGGGGCAATTCAGAATACGGAAAATACGAAACCCGCTTGATGCCGACTTTGAACCCCACGTTTAGGCGCCCGGCGGGGTCTCAGATGAGACACTTGTCGGTGATAAAATGGGCAGTATTAAGGGATTAAATTAGTAAATCAATTTTTTTATGGTTGACGTAAATTATTTGGCAGTCCTTGCGTGCGGTGTTGCCGCAATAGTAATAGGGTTCCTATGGTACGGTCCGCTTTTTGGAAAACAGTGGATGAAACTTGCGGGCATTGATAAAGCGACGCCCGAACAAATGGCGGAAGGCAAAAAGAAAATGCCGATGATGGCGGCAATTCAATTTGTCGGCGCTTTGATAATGGCATACGGACTTGCGCATTCTCTGATATTTGCTTCTGCGTATCTCAATACATCAGGTGTGAGTGCGGGCCTCATGGCGGGTTTTTGGAGTTGGCTTAGTTTCGTGGCTCCCGTTACGGTCGGTATGGTGTTATGGGAAGGAAGGAAATGGACCTACTGGTTTATTGTTTCCGGAAACTGGCTCGTAACGCTTCTTGTGATGGGCGTGATTCTTGCGCTTTGGCAGTAGAGTTTTTTGAACTATAATCAAAAACCCCCGGCGCATGCCGGGGGTTTTTGTATGGAAAAACCGATTCATACATTTTTCACTCGATGTTCGGTAGGCTGTGCTTCTTATCAGTTCAGTAGCAAATTGTAACTAATAAGCTTTTTAACTTTATGCATGACAAAAACAAAAACAAAGGCGCATCCGCGTCGGAGCAAGAGCAAGCATGGCAAGTATGGACCGACGGCGGCGCGCAAAGTGGGAAAGGTGATGCGGGAATGGGAGCGTGGAGAGCTCAAGATGGGGAGGAGCGGGAAACGAGTCAAGAGCAGGAAGCAGGCCATCGCGATAGGTCTTTCGGAAGCGAGAAAAGCTGGAGCCAAGGTCCCATTTCCTAAGTCTAAGTAAGCGTTTATTACTTAAGAACGCATATGATAGAAACAATCGCTATAGTCCTTCTCGTTCTTTGGTTTCTGGGCGTAGTCGGGGTTTATACGATAGGGTGGTTCGTACACTTTCTGCTTGTTGCCGCAATTATCATGATTCTTATACGGCTTATTAGAGGAGAAAATCCTGTCAAATAAAATAAGCTTTCGCGAGCAAACGAAAAACCCCGGCAAGCGCCGGGGTTTTTCTAATCAGGAAGATAGGTTAGTTATCTTTCTCGCTGCGGTTTCCTCCTTTAAACCAACCTTTGATGAATTGATCGAAGTTTATATTTTTTTCCGGAGCAGGTCGCGTTATCGCAAGTGATGTTGCGGCAAGCGTTGCACCATCCGAACTTAACGTGCCTGTCGCTTTTACTTTATCGCCGACCAGTATTGAAGCGAACGGAAGAGTGGCGCCGTTCAGCGTAATTATGGTCGATCCGTTTGCCTGAATCGTTAGTGTCGGAGATTGATTGTGTTCATCTGCGCCTCTGGTAATAACTAGAGAAAGTCCGCCGATGTTGATGCTCTGCACTTTGCCGTTAACGGTTGCATTTGAAACCGGGCCGGACAAATCTTTAATTGCAGAAGCCAAAATGGTGAAGCCGTTCCCGCTCATGTTTCCCGCGAAGCTTATCGAGTCGCCGGAAGCAATATCAGCGAATGCGCCTGCTTTGCCTAAGCGGTTGTAATACTTGGTTGCAGAATCGGTATTCAGCGTAAAAGTAAGAACCGTACTGCCCCAGGTAACTGATGCGTTAACGGCGCTTCCTGATACGGAAGTCACTTTCGCTCCGCGAACCAATGCCTTTCCGTCGGCCATCGAAACGGTAGGGGAAGCTATTACCGAAGAAACCTTGGCGCCTTCGTTTGCCGAAGCGACTGCGGGTGCGAACGAAACAAGAGAAAACATCATAGCGCCGAGTATCGGCAATGCCATGAATCGTTTAAGGGTCAGTGACATGTTTTTCATATAATTTAATGAGGCTTCGCGGTAATTGTGCTCAGCCTTCTACCCCATAAGACGCTCCTCCGCAGTCTTTCTTTCACTCTATACACACGCATTAAAACAAGCCATCTAAGGGCCGGGGTGCGAAGATTGACATCATGTGGCAAACGGATACCCTGGATATAAGGAACATATGGCAAGAGAAAAAGCTGACGCGGATTTTGAAAAAATGGCTCGAGGGTACGGACTCACCACGGCGAAAATTTGGTACCGCGTACCTGATTTTTAGAACATTTTGCAGGAATTTGTCTGGCAGGAATACGACCTGTTCCCGCGGTTTCCGCGCCTGAGGGGTTTGCTGTCGCATTGGGAAGGGCTTGATAGCGGGCCCGTGCACAGCGTTGAAGTCGCACACTCAAGACTCATCAAACCGGCTGAACTTAAAAAAGTGAACGGCGTGTATCTTCTGAATTAAGCTCGGTATTCCCGCGGGCAACCGAAGCGGGATAGGAAGAGGGTGGATTCTTTTGTTTCAGCATGTCGGCGCTTGAATATTCACGAGGTATCTTGTACTCTAATCAGGCAATCGCGCACATACCATGAAGGCACTTCACACCAGCGCTCCTCTCCTCTAAAGGGTTTCGCCCGGCTTATTCGCTCATACGCGTCGCCTCGGCGGCGCGTTCTTCTTACTATATGAACCTCAAAATTAAATCAAAAGAAAACATAAATCCTCTCTCGTTCCTGTTTGGAATGCAGTGGCGCTATTCAGCCGGAAACCGCCGGTGGCTTGTGCTGTATATGGTCATGTCGCTTCTTGCCTCTGCAGTGTGGTCTTTGGAGCCTCTTATCGTCGGTAACCTTTTGAATAGGCTCCAGGGGGCGGGTTTCGCCATGCGCGCCCTTATAGACGCAGGATGGATGCTTGTGGTTCTGCTCGCGATTGAGGCGGGAGGGTGGGCGTTGCACGGACCCTCCCGGTACATCGAAACCAAAAACGCTTTTTATGCGAAAGCGAAATACAAAGAGCATCTCCTTCACGGAACTTTGGCGCTTCCCATTGAATGGCACACGGACCATCATTCGGGCGATACGATAGACAAAATCGACAAGGGAACAAACGCAATCATGGGTTTTTCGGAAAACACGTTCCAGATACTCCAACCCATAGTCACGCTTCTGTTCGGCGTTGCAGCTCTGCTGTACTTCGACGTAACCGCGGCCGTTGCGTGTTTGGTATTCACCATTCCCACCTTTTTTGTTATCGCGGCGTTCGACCGTCCGTTGGTACC
>CAZPUX010000038.1:0-6089 GCA_964589865.1 uncultured Candidatus Saccharibacteria bacterium
AGATATCCTGACCGGTAAAAATGTGCTGGTAGTGGATGATGACGTGCGAAAACTCGAAATCGCAACAGGCGAGGCATATCGCTATGACGTCGACGAACAGGGCGCAGTTCGCGAGCGGGAAATACTGGGTTCGACACTCCCCAAGAAAAACTTTTTAGGCTGATGATTCAAGGTTCAATAGATATGAAGGAAGTGAGGCTTGCGTTTATAAAACGGCGGCATGAGTACGCGGACGTGTATACGTACATTTTCCGTTCGAAAGAAAAAATCTCATACACGGCGGGAGAGTACGGGCATGTACGGCTTTTCGGAATGCCCGAAGGTATAAAAACGGTTCGCGAGTTTTCATTCGCATCCGCTCCGCATGAGGGTGATATTTGGTTCGGCGTTGACGCTCGTTCGGGGAGTCCGTACCAAAAACGACTGCTCGAACTTCAGCCCGGAGAGGAAGTCGGTCTTTTCAAAATAAAAGGACACATGCCCTGGCCGATTGATTCTGCGTACTCTGATGTGGTGATGGTTGCGGGAGGTGTGGGTATTACGCCGTTTCGTTCCCAAATTCTAGAAAATGCCCATGTGGAATCGCCCCCCAATATAACGCTCATCCATGTGGGCAAGGATGAATACCTATTTAGGACCGAACTTGAACCCAAAGTGGGCGAATATTGCGCTATCAGAAGGGAATCGCTTGAAGAAACCTTAAAAACTCATATTTTGAAGCATCTCTCCGCCGTATTTTATGTAGCCGGTCCGATGGGGTTTGTGGAAACTGTAAACGCGATTCTTCACGCGGGCGGAATTTCTGCAATAAAATCCGATTCGTTCAAGGGTCTTGAGGATTAAGTCTTTCCTTGAAAGGGCCGTGGTATAGTAGCCAACCCGAAGCTTATGCTACCAACCGCGCTCATTGCATTCCGTGAATTTTTTGAAGCATTTCTCATTATCGGCATTTTTCTCGGGCTTTCAAAACAACTGCAGCTTAAGAAGGAGCTGGAAATACTCCTAGCTTCCGGTTTAGGCATTCTGTTGTCGGTTGCTCTTGCGGTCGGCACATTTCTCATCGGTGATAGCGCCAGAAATTATCTTTCCGAGACTGGTGCTGAGCTTTTGGGCGGATACGTCATGCTTGTTTCCGGAATTTTTATCGCGTATGTCGTGTACTCGCTCCATAAGGTGATGGGTAAGGCGCACCAGGCAGCGGTAGCGCGGGCGAAACAAAAATTATCACAAGAAGCGTTTGATATTGCGCTTTTCTTTACGATTGTCGCTTTGATTTTGCGCGAAGGATTCGAAGTAGCGCTCTTTACTGCAAGCGTTTCGCTGTTTGCGGATTTTCTCTCAAACGTCTACGGACTAATGCTCGGATTTGCCGGGGCGGCGATTACCGGTACGCTGGTGTACCTCGCGTATGCAAAATTACCGATAAAAAAAATATTCACCGTTACTGAATACGCAATTGTTGGTTTGGGCGCGGTGATGTTTGCCGGAGGGCTGACAAAAGTTATGGAAGGGCAATTCGGTATTACGCTTTCCAATGTGATGAAGATTCCTGTAGGTGAAGGATTCGGCATTATTCCGGTCGTCATCGCGCTTCTCTATGTGTGCCTTGTATACGTGTTCCTTATGAAGAAGAGAAACGCAAAACAATCGTAATTTGTTGCTATTCTACTATTCACCACAAGAGTACTTCCAATCTCTAATCGCACCACAGGAGCACTTCTTGTTTTCTAATTCACGTTGTTCATAAGAAAACAAAGTCGCTTCGCTCAAGAGATTTAGGTCGCGCTCGAATAAGGGATATATATCGGACGTGGGGTATACTCTTTTCATGATTTGGCGGACCGTTGCAATTGTTGCACTTTTTCTTTCCACGCCTCTTTTTTTGCATGCGGAAGTAGCCACAAGCTCGGCAGCCGACCCGCTTCCGCCGGATGCGTCTATGGGAAGCGGGTCAGTGCCGGCGAGTCCCGCAAGCATGCCGGCTGCCGGACTTGCGACATCAACCCCGGCTTCCGCTCTGCCGGCAACTCCGCGGGCTGTTTCAAATCCTGCGCCGGTTTCCGCCCCCGCACCGACACCGGTATCAGCAGCTGACGAACCGGAACCTTCCGCCGATTCATTTCCATTTATACCGGTTGCTATTGCGGCTGCCATCGCGCTTCTTGGGTTTGGCGCGTTTAAACTATTCGGTGCCGCAGGACAAAACAAAGGCGAGAGCGGCAGTTGCGAAGATATAAAAAATCAGTTGGAAGCAAGGAAATCCGAACAAACAGCCCTCGATGCTCAAATTATCGGGCAGGAATCAGCATTGGAACTTGCGAGGCGGAAACTGAAAGAAAAAGCCGAAGCGAAGATTGAAGAGAAAATGGTTGCTGTCATAAAACAGATAGGCGAGGATGTGAAAACCAAAGTATTGGGGCGTGACGGCATGCCGCGGAAAGGGGTTGATGCGGTCGAGTCGCTCTACGGCACATATAAAGATTTGGAAGAAAAATTCGAACAGGCAAAAAAACTTCTTTCCGCACTTCAGGCAAGGCGCGAGGGTCTTTCAAAAGAGGTAGCAGCACTTGAGTCTTCCTACACGGCGTGTGTCGGCGCTCTCGCCGGTGCGGATCTCTTAAAGAAGCCTGCAGACGGCGGAGTTGATGTTCCCGTTCTGTTTCCGGCGCGCGCGATTATTTTCGATTGGGGCGGCGTTATAGCAACCGAAGCGCTTTGGAATTGGCTTAGAAAAAATGTCCCCGATATTGAAAAAAAGAAAGAATATTTTCAAAGCATCATAGACAAAGAAAATATAGGAAACGAGAGTCCGGAAGGCTTAGTCGGTGTTTTGGCGCATGAAGTCGGGAAAGTGGGCGAGGCGGTTGCGATAGAATTGAATCTTGAACAGGCGGTGAACCCTGATATGGTTGCTCTGATTCGCGTGTTGAAGAAAAAATACAAAATCGCCCTTCTATCGAATGCTTCACTGCATCTTAGAAAAATTATTTCGGAAAATAATCTTGACGATGCATTTGACGAAGTTCTCATTTCAGCTGAACATAAAATGATTAAGCCCGACCCTGCAATATATGCAAAAATCCTGGAAATGCTTGCGGTGAAACCGAGCGAAGCTATCTTTATTGACGATAGAAAGAAAAACGTCGACGCTGCCAATCAATCCGGTATCCGGGGAATTTTATTCACTTCGCACGCGGAACTCCTTAAAGAGTTGAACAAGCTCGGGATAACCGTTGACGGAAATAAAAAATAATACATTTATGCCTGCATCAATTTCTCCCGGTGTGTATACGCACTACAAAGGCGGAACATACACAGTGCTCTCGGTCGCGACCGACGCAACAAATACACGAGAAGGCGGGGCGGTTGTCGTATATCAATCGCATGCAAATAAAGAAACGTATTGCCGCGACCTCGCGGAATTTATGGAAATGGTAACGTTGCCCGACGGAAGCCGACGTTCGCGTTTTGCGCCTGCAGAATAATGTATGGCATTTGATTTTAAAAAAAGAGTTGCGAGCCTAAGAAAAACTCTTAAGAAAGAGAAGCTTGGGGCGTTTGTGTCCGTCGTTGTCGAGGGCAATAACAAAAATCCCTACTATCTCTCAGGATTCGGGGGCACGACCGGGGCTTTGGCAATTTCCCAAAACGGCGCGGTTTTGGCTGTGGATTCGCGTTATACGCTTCGTGCCCGAAAGGAAGCTAAGGGGCTGACGGTATTGGAAATCCCAAAAGGAAAGGGCCGGAGGGAAGATTTGTCTTTGTATCTGGAAACGGCGCTTTCGGGCCTGCGTATAGGCAATAAGCCGCGAATCGCTTTTGAAGGAGCGCATGTTTCGGTTCTGATGCTGAAGTCATGGCAGAAGCACGTCCGCGGCGCATTTATTTCTACCCGCAGCATGGTTGAGAAATTGCGCCAGGTAAAAGATACCGAAGAAATTCGCCATATCGCGCGCGCCGGGAAAATTACTTCAGAAGTTTTTGCCGAGATTTCAAAGACTATACGCCCGGGCGACCGCGAGTGCGACGTAGCGGCGCGTCTAGATGTCGCACTTCGAAAACACGGCGCAACAGGAAATAGTTTTCAGACGATTGTTGCGAGCGGTGCGAACGCCGCGATTCCTCACCATGAGACGAGTGCGCGTAAAGTGCGCGCCGGAGAAACTGTTGTGTTGGATTTTGGCGGAGTTTTTCCCGGAGGATATTGTTCCGATGTAACCCGCACCATTTTCGTGCCGGGCAAAAAGCCGAAAGCCGAACTTGTGCATATATATGAAATTGTCCGCGAAGCAAATAAAAAAGCACTCAGCGCGCTTTCGGCCGGAATGAGGTGGAAAGAATATGACGGCGTTGCGCGCGCACACATCACTGACGCCGGGTATGGAAAATATTTTACGCACGGTCTTGGACACAGCTTGGGTCTTGAAGCGCATGACCCGTACGATTACGCGCATGATGCGTTTGAAATCGGAAATGTGCTTTCGAACGAGCCAGGTATTTATCTTCCCGGAGTCGGCGGTGTGCGCATCGAAGATGACATTGTCATTACAAAAACCGGCGCGCGAAATATAACACCGGCTCCGTATCTTTCACTATGAAAAAAGCCGGACGCATCGGCATGGTGTTTGGCGTGTTTGATTCTCTCCACGAGGGACACAAACACTTTTTAAGTAACGCACAGGAGAAATGCGACGAACTGTATGTTGCCGTCGCGCAGAATTCAATAATTGAATCCTTGAAAGGAAAGAAACCGCGGCAAAACATAACGGAACGCATGCAGGCGCTTGCTGCATATGATCGGAGCCTGAATGTTGTGGAAGGGGATACGGAATTGGGAACCTGGAAGGTACTCCGAAACGTACGCCCTGACATTGTGTTTGTCGGCTATGACCAGGAAGCTATAGGAACAGAAATCAAAGCGCTTTCGATTGCGGTGGAAACCGTATCTGCGCACGAACCTGAGAAATATAAATCCAGCTTGTTTTAAGAGCGATTGACAGCCCCTACCACTGGCATATTATAGCTACCGGTATGAAATTTGACGGCTTTTTCGGGTTAAACCCCTCAGCACCAATCAGCGGATATCGCAAAAGACGCGGGGCTATAAAGATGAATGTCCAGACCCCTGGCAAAGGTCTAGAAACAATACATTTGGAACCTGCGAACAATAATGTTGAAACATACGATACTCCGTCTCTCTCCGCGCGCCTCGGCACGGAGCCGAAGGATTGGTCGGAGCCAATGTATCATTTGCCGTTCCCGCTTTTTAGCGGATGGGGCAGGATAGATAATAAAAAATAACCTCTGTCGCCGAGAGACGGTTCTTTGTTATAGTGAACAAATGACATTGCACGAAATCGCCCGCACATTGATGCAGGACGGGAAAGGGATTTTTACCGCCGATGAGTATGCGGAATCGTTAAGCGAACTTATTTCCGTACAAAATATTTCCGACGAGGACGCGAAACGAACGTATCGCGAAATTCTTTTTACCGCAGAAGGCATAGAACATTTTCTTTCAGGCGTAGTTCTTTCGGAGGAAGCGCTTTCGCAGTCTGCTTCCGACGGTACTCCGTTTTATGAAGTTCTTTCCGCGAAAGAAATTCTTGTCGGCGCATTAATTGATGTTTCCGCGGATTACTCGCATCTCAAAGAACACGTCCACTCCCTTCGCTCGCAGGCGGTGGCGTTTGCGTATGTGCGTATCGATGCGCGCGTTGACGGACCGGCAAGTTCAGAAGTAAAAGAGAAAATCAGAAATGCAGTTGAGTGCGCAAAAATTTTACAGACGGAAAACATTCTTCCGATGCTCGGTATTGATATCGCAATCGACGGACCGCACACCGCGGGGCAGGCGGAAGACACGCTCGTCGAAACTTCGGCGCTCTTGTCCGACGCGCTTGAATCAAGCGGCCTCGATTTGAAGGGACTTATTATTGCAACAACTATGTCGGGAACCGGACTTCAAAATCCTTTGCGCGTCGGAGCGAGTGAGGTTGCGGACAGAACCGTACGCGCGGTAACCTCCTCGTTACCCGATACGTTAGGCGGTGTTGTGTTCCTTTCGGGGAATGAAGAACCTGAAAAAG
>CAZPUX010000039.1:0-6017 GCA_964589865.1 uncultured Candidatus Saccharibacteria bacterium
GCTGTCCTTGAACGAGATACTGCCTACCCCGTCCTCGTGCAGCTCCCCCCCTCCAACATCAACCGGGTCGCCGGTAAGACCAGGTATTGAGATAGCGGCTCTAAAGATTTCGCGCGGTTTAACGCCCTTTCGAATATCCTCGTTGGTGAAGTACCTCGGTTGCCTTGACGCTGTTCGCGCTGTTCCAAAAAAGAATGTAGTACCATCCACAAGCTTAAGAGCTTTTTCTAGAGAAGAATTTTCTGACCCAAAAACGCACTCTATTACTTTGTCTCTATCAATAAATTTTCCGGGTCTATCCATCCTGACAATATCCAGATGGGTCAGCTCTTTTGTCCATTTTCCCCAGGCCTGGTAATGTTCGTCGCAAATGCACTTTGCCGCGTTCAGAGCCCCGACTGAAACGCCTACCTCAACGTTAGAACGCCGGTGTCCGTTTTCAAGAAGAAAATACCTAATGGCGGCGGCGGCACCGCCTGTCATGCCGCCGTCTGACTCTACCGTTCCGGTTGGCATCATTTCAAACATGAAATCGGTATGAAGATGTCAAAATATACGTGTAGTGTGCTCCTCTTGTGGGAAATGTAAAGCCTTCCGTGTGGACTTTATTCCACCGAGCCCGGGTTAGACTTTTATAACGACCTGAGAGTTCGGTTCGGAGTAATCAACCGACGCCACTCTGCCTTCGGCAAAGGTAATACCGGTCGTCGCGCATATAGTGTTTGACGCAAATACCTCAACCCCGGGCCAGGTGCGCGCGAATGTACGGGCAAGGTTGTCGCCGTCTTCGCCGCCCTTTGCTGCGGAGCACGACGCCAGCACAAGCTGCGCATCTTCCGCCAAAAAGTTCCTGAGCGGTTTGAAATATTTTGCCCCGCCCTTTTCAAGCTCCGTGCTTCGCGGGGAATACGGGAAGCCAAGCTGAATCATTTCCGAATTGCCGTGCCCGTTAAAACACACGAGAGAAATTTCCTTCCCTTTGAGCGCAAGCTCTTCCCCCGTCTGGCGTATCGCGCGGAAAAATTCGGCGCGCGTAGCCACCTCGTACACGTATGTATCGTGGTCTTTGTACACGGCATCGGTAAAATTTTCTTTGCTGTCGAGCGCATTATTCCAGTCTGTTTTTGCAAAAAGCATCAGAGCAACTTTATTATTCATTCCCTCTCTTTCTGCGTAGCCGTTTGTCATAGACAGAAGTACATCAACCGGGTAGCGCGTAAATTCAGATATGCCGTTCTTCTCTATGAGCGCTGCGGCGGCGGGCGGAATTTTGTTTTCTATGTATGCGCATAAGATGATGTGATTAACCAACACATCGTCAAGCGCGTCCTTGTGCGATGAAAGCGCGAGTTTCTCCGCCATATACTCCGCGCTCACTCCAAAAAGCACAAACAAACGGACGTACGCATCGTGCCGCTTGGCGCGCTCCCCGAGCAGGAGCGAATACGCATCTTCAGCTATTTTTGTTTCCGGAGCGGGCGCTTTTCGGTCGGCAGCTTTTCCCTGCTCGATGAGCGCGCGTACGGCGGCAGCCAAGCTCTTTCCCTTTCTGAGCTTCGGAACAATATCTTCAATCATCGTAAATATACTTAAAATTTCTCTTTCCTCAGCGGAGAGCGCTTGAAATATCTTTTTTAATCTCGGAAACTCTGTAACAAGCTTCAGCCAGCGCGGAAAAAGCCCGTTGCTTTCGACAAAATCGAAATTGTCCTGCGAATACCCGGCGTCAACATCTATAACGACTTCAGCGGCAATTTTGCCGTACGTCGCGCAGATATGCTGAAGAATGCGCATTTTTTTGGGGTCTTGCTTTACCTTGAGATACGCCTGTACGGTGAGCGCGGTGCAGTTGTACCATGGTACCCCCTCAGAACGATTCCAAAGTCCCCCACACTGCAGTATGTCGTTTTTCGAGAGTCCCGCCCTATGCCAGTCATTCAGCGTTTCATGCATCTGCTTCATATCTGAAAGGTCCGCGTCGTTGACGG
The DNA here is from genome assembly GCA_964589865.1 of uncultured Candidatus Saccharibacteria bacterium. Classification (GTDB taxonomy): domain Bacteria; phylum Patescibacteriota; class Minisyncoccia; order Phycocordibacterales; family Phycocordibacteraceae; genus Phycocordibacter. Next base: position 1,989 of record CAZPUX010000039.1, read on the forward strand.
CCGAGTATATCTCGGAAAAGTATTCGACAGGGACGCGCGAGTCGGAACAAATCGAATATGCATCGTTGAATCCGCGAATACCGATACTCTTCAAAAGCCGCACCGCCTCAAGAGCTTTTGCCGTGTCGTCGAAATACCAACTCAGCATGCCCGGGTCGCATCGGTCGCCCGAGATATTCGGGTCAAAGTGCGATGCAAATTCGGCGAGCATTTCCGGCGTATATTTTTCAGAAGATGCGAGAATCGCGGCAAAGACGTCGGACGACTGCAACACGCGCGGTAATTCCCGGTACTTTGCAATCCCCCCGGAGAGGTCAATACCGCGCGCTTGAAACGAAATCAATTCATACGGAGACAGAATTTCTTCATATTCTTCGCATAAGGCATCAAACGTTTCCTGCGCGAAGCCCTGCTGGCGAACCAAAATCGCAATAGTCTCAAGCGACATGTCCTGGCGCGAAGTATATTTTTTTAGAAAGGAGATTTTCTCTTCGGTTGTTCCGGTCAGCGTTTTCCAAAGGACGTGGAGCGTGTACTGCGTTTCCTCCCAGTCCAATTCCGGATAGAGTTTTTTGAAAATATCTCCTTTGAGAGTATTTGAGGAAAACCTGGACAGAGGATCGGAAAGCGTTGACGCAAGAAATTCCAAATATTCGGCATTGAAGGGATCCGCGGAAACGGATTTTGCCGGTCCGGCGCTTGAAAGCAAGCCTTGCAATTTTCTCAAGGCTTCGGGGTCGAATAAACCGAGAAAATATTGAACGGATGCAACAGGGACCCCGTATTCCAAAAAGTACACAGTATCGGGTCCCAATAGCGAATGCGCGCGATAATCGGCAATAAGTTTTTCATCTTCGAGGGTCCTCACCCTCAGCAGCATTCTTTCCCCAAAACCGGCACCCCGCGAAACGGAACGCACGTCTGACGCATGGAGCGTCGCAGACAATTCTCCGACATCCACCGGCACGGAAACCCACGGCTCGCCGGAGAAAAATCTTTGAAGCGCTGAATCATACGCCTCGAATATGCGCAGCAATCGGTCGTACTCAGGAAACTGGACAAGCTCCGAACTAGACAAACCGCTCCGCAGTTCCCCGATTTTTTGCTCCAAAAGCCGGGCCTGTGCTACTGCGCTTTCTTGATTAAAACCTTCAGGAGTTGCGCCAAAATCAGCAAAAGAAAAATCCGCTCGGGCAAACAAATACACCATCCTCCGCAATTCCGTACGGGTGCGCGGACACACCGCTTCTGATACTGAAGTAAGCCAGGCTCGGCTCCCTTTTTCAATCGCTGATGTTGAATAATCGCTCATATCCGAGAGCCCCTAAAAGGGCGCGGCCAACCGGGCTCGAACCGGCAACCTCTCCCGTGACAGGGGAGTGCTCTAACCAATTGAGCTATGGCCGCAATTCTGTCACAACTCCGCGGACACAAGGCCTTGCCTTATCAGCCGCATTCCTCGTAACTTCGTGATTCTAGCAGAAAACACTAAAGAAAACGAGAAGCGAGAAAAAGGATTCAGGGAGTTTGCGTTTCAAACTGATTTCCGGTTCTTGGGGTAGTATTTTTATCAATTGGAGATTTCGGCGCTGTTGGTGTTGGAGTGACTGTGTTACCCGTATCGGTGCCGCTTGTCTGCGTTCCCGCAGTACCCGCGCCTTGAGTCGTATTTCCCCCCGTGGTTGGGGCGGTCTGCGGAACAGGAGGAAAATGCTCAATAATCGGAGGCCGACTCGGATCTGTGGGCTTCCCTGTCGTGTAATAGCCGTATGAGCGAGTCACTGAAAGTATATTGCCGAACGCCAGCCAGGTATTCGCGGAAATTTGATTCGGGTAGCACTTCACATATCCGTAACGATTTTTAAATCCGTAGCGTATCGTCTTGCAGGCATTCACTTGCGCGACCCCGCCGCTTGGAATTCGCGCCTGAAGCTTCGCAACGGTCTTGCCGTTTCTGTCGCCTGAACCGTAATACGCATTCCCGGCAATGGTAATAATCGCCGATGTCTGATCGGAATATACCGGCAAGTCTATGTTCGAGAAGGAAATCTCATAGCCGGAACCGATTTTAGTAACCGAGGAAGGAAGGAAGCTTGTACTGCCGCAAAACAATCCGCTGTAACCGTACTTGTATCCGTAAGCATAAATATTCCCTTTGGGAACGCAGTATTTATACGCCAAATAAAAGTTATCCATGTTGATGAGCGAACCGCTGAAGAAAGTCGAAACAAGTACGGGGAGCTTGGTGATGTGGGCGACCCCCGAAAGACCGCGACCTTTGACGTCAAACACAGCGAGTACTTGCGAGCGGCCCGGGATAATAGAACCCGACGGGCTGTTGGTGTTTCTTGAAATCGATATCGAAGAATTCCAATCAAAAAGACCGACCGCGGCTGCAAGGGCTGATTGCGAACCGTACGCAAAATCAGCTGAAGCAAGCGCAAATGAACCGAAGAGAGCTGCAAGACCTAAAAATGCTGCGGCCATTGCCTGAGTACTTTTGCTCATATAAAAATAGTGATGGTTAGGGGAACTGGTACCCATGCACTGTATCCTTTCCCATAAGGACATACAATGCGCGTGTGGGCATAAACATACTTATCGACCGGGCGAAAAATCTGTCTTTCATCTTGGCACCGATTGCAGCGGGTGTTACGGGGCTTCTAGTGCACATACTTCCCTTTGTTCTCTATGGCGCGCATCCGTTGGGATACGACACTGGATTTTATCGAAGGTACCTGATTCAGCCTTTTGTCGGATTCCCCAATTCCGCAGTGCCGGGCTTAGGCGACGATGCTCTGGTACCAAGGATTATTTTTGATATCTTGCGTTTTTTTCACCTGCCTGTCGACTGGATTTTATACGGAAGCTATCTTGCGTGTTTTGCAATTCTTCCGGTGTTGGCATTCTTTCTTCTGAAAAAATCTTTAGGCGTGCGCGGAGCGCTTATCGGAGCGTTATTGCTCGCACTCTCCCCTGTTTCATATACCGCATTTTGGTACATGCTTTGGAAAAACGCATGGGCATTGTGTTTGATGCTTGGCGCATTCATTGCACTTCAAAACCGCGCGCTATGGTGGGTTATTGCTTTGGAAATCGGCATTGCGTTTTCGCACAAAACGACGGCTATTTTATATTTAGCAATACTCGCAATTTTATTCATCATTCATAAAGAGCAAAGAAAAGAGTACGCGCTTCATGCGCTTATCACAGGGCTTGCGTTCCTTGCGGTGAACATAACTCTGCCCGGTGAAATCATCCGCTCGGCGCCTGCCGCGGTCTTTATCGGCTGGGCGGATTTCCTGACGATGTCGGCGTCATTTCTGATACTTGCTGTAACGGGCATGTTCCTTTGGAAAAAATCTCCCCCGTCAAAAACAATCTTCGCGTTTGCGTGTGCGAGTATCGCTTTCCCCGTTTTACAATTGCCGTTTTACGAACGCGTGTTTGTATTTACTGATGTCGCCTTGGTGCTTTTATCCGCGTTCGGCGTTGAATTTCTTTTGCGGAAAATAAATATCCGCGAATGGAAAATGCCGATGATTCTGTACATCTGCGCACTGTGCGCGATAACGGGGCTCCTTTTCGGAAACTTGGAAAATCAAGTAAAAACGCTGAAACCGCTTGTATCAGAAGCCGGCATTTCGCAAATCGAAACAATCGGAAGCCAAGTGCCGGATAACGCGATACTTCTCACCACGACCGACGAAGCGCCGTGGTTTGAAGGATTTACGCAAAATCACATCGCCGCGCCCGGCATGCTGCAGGACCGCCACAACTACGAAGCGTGGAGTGCGTTTTGGGATTCAACGTCAACACCTCAACGGATAGAATTTTTAAACAGTTTCCCCGCACCTTTATATATATCGACGCTTGGCGATTTTACCGACCTTGTTGGCGCCCCTATTTCCTGCTTAAAAACGGTTGCGCCCTCTCTTTTGAGGAACGACTGCGCAAAATAGAGGCTTTTCGTGGTGTCGGGAGGAGGACTTGCACCTCCGACCTAGGGCTTATGAGTCCCTCGCTCTA
>CAZPUX010000040.1:0-5989 GCA_964589865.1 uncultured Candidatus Saccharibacteria bacterium
GTAACCCAGTAGCACAATTGCCCCGAGGTGCACGCCGGGTCAGCTGTGCCTGAGGGCGAACTGCACTCGTTTGTTTCAAAAGGAAGCGTGGGATCTTCTGGGTTCCCGGCGAGGGTACGGCAAGTGGTAACCGACTGTGACTGTGCAGAAGAGGCCGTGCATGTTGCCCCCGTGCGTCTCGTACAGGATGTGTGGGCGGTATTACAACAGTAATTCACCGTTGAGTTGCTATCACTCGGGGTTGCGCATGCTCCGATTGTCGTATCCGAGGGAAGCGGGGTAAGCGATATCGTTTCCGTTGTGCGCCCCGAGATACACGTGTATCCCTTATGTTGACCGGTGTCGCACTCCTGGCTACTTTGACGCGTTCGGTACTGCGTCGACGTATAACACGTCGGTTGGGACTGGGTTCCGTCCGAACAGGCAAACGTGCTTGGGCTTGATTCCGCCCCCTCCGGGGTGTCTGTAAGCCCGCTTGCAGCATTTGTTACAGAGTTCGGGTTTGTTACGGGCTGGTTTTGTCCCGTCGAAACGGGCGTTCCCGAACAGTCGGCGGCGTTAAACACGTTTAAGTTGATAAGACAGGGGTTGATAATAGATAAAATCAACGTGGAGGCCAGGAGGAGAATCAGTCCCGTAACCGCGCCTTGTATTTTTTCGGCACCGTCTTTTTTTGTTATACCGGCAGCACTCGTCATATATTCAAATCCGCCGTAGACAATCATAATGACCGCAAGAAGCGCTCCGATTTGCACGGAGAGTAAAAATATTCGATTTACGTATTGGTCAAAGGACAAATCTGCACTTTGGTCGGTAATCCCCGGAATCGGGACGATTGCGGCGAATTTTGCTCTCGGGCCGGAACCGCCGGTGGCTGAAACCGTCGTTTGCGTATTGCCCGTAACCGGAGGAATCGCGGCGCTCGCAAAAAACGGAACGAAGGAAACAGCGAGGAGGAGCGACGCAAAAAAATATTTCATATTATTCATCAAACGATAAGTTGAAAATCCGCGCCGCTTGTTCAAAAATGTGCCCGGTTCTTTGTACGGAAACTCCGACGGAGAAGATTCCTCCGCCCGGCCCCGTTTTTCTAAACGTTGCCGAGGAAGGGTCCGCCTGATCAAGCGCAAACGGGGTATCGTTTAAGGTCCACGCGAAGGTCATTGCCCCGGGGTCAATAACAAAAAATGGTGCCGCCCAAAAGGTCATCTCATCTCCGACAAACGTCACGGTGGACGGCATCGCCCTGTACAGCTTTATCCCGCCGAGCGGTGCATCTTCGTATACCACTATCTGCGGCGTTACTGTCGGAATCTCGGTACTTGTTCGTGCGGCGTATGAACCGTCGCGCGTCTGGGCAGTCACCGAAACAATAGTGCTATGTCTGAAGGAAGCCGGGGTTATTGTTACGGCAGATTTCCCGTACCCGGAAAGCGCCCTCGGTTTCTCCCCGTCAATGTCCCAGCTGTACACCAACTGATTCGCGGGGATTTCGGCTCCACTCTGCATCAGGTGCGGGATTGCCTGCAGCACTATTTGGCTATCCCCTGTCGGATACGGCTTCCCGCGATAAAATGGCGGGGTATAAGTTCTTCCTTCCCACACAACATCAACGCTTCCCGGAAGGAGTGCGTACGAATCGGTCCCCGCAATGTTTCCGTTTATGTCGACGAGCGCCACGTCAACATTCGTCTCGGCGCCGTTTCGCCCCGCGAATATGGTAACGGTATCCAAATCTACCCCCTCGGTTAATAACGTACCATTCACGGTCCAGAAATAGGTGTATACGCCCTTTTCTGCGATTGAACGTGCCGTAAGCGTCACTTGTTGGTTGGGAGACGGGTACTGCGGTGTTGCGCCGATGCGCACCGTAACGTCGGCCAGGCTTGGGGTCGGTAAAAATACCAAAAGAACAAGAAGAACAAAAAAGTACCGCCGGGGCATCCCTTCATTATATTGCACCGACGCCCGTTCCGTTTCCGGAGCGGGCTCGAGCGGGGATTAAGCGCTACTGTTGTCCTGCATCGCGCTTCGCTTTCTCTATCGCCAAAAGCTGAGAAGGATCCGATGTAATAATCTGGTCTTCCGTATAGGAGGAGATAATCTTAATCGATACGTGCTTCAGCCCCGCGAAGAAGATACCCTCTCCGACGTTTGATTCCAGGAGAAGATACTTTTCTTCGTCAGTCAGATTAAACGTTTTCTGGACGACGTCAACCGATGTCGGTGACTGTTTTAACAGGAGCTGTATCGAGGAGTTGGTGAGCATGGGCGTTCCGTACGGGCTTTTCAGAAAGTCTTCGACGTCCTGGGTAATCGTTGCAAGCCCCAGGTAATACTTTCTTCCGCGTTTTGCCATTGAATACAAAAATGACGCCGTATCTTCCGATTTCATCATCCACCATGCCTCATCGATAACCAGGAGCCGTTTTTTCAGCTCCCGCCGTATTGCATTCCAAATGAAGTGGGTCACGATATACATGGCGACCGGTTTCAGTTCGTCTTCCATGTCGCGCACGGAAAACGCGACGAATTTTTTATTTATGTCGACGTTGGTCGGCCGGTTAATAAAGCCCGCCCAGGTTCCTTTCGTGTATTTGGAAAGGCGCTGCACCAGCGATTCCGAACCCTCCATTCCCGCAAGCACGAGTTCAAAGTCCGACAAAAGCGGCGGCTCCATATTCTTAAAATCATTTGCCCCCGTAATATCTTTGAGCGCATATGTTTCGGTAATCGCCCGGTCGATAATCGCGTCCTCCTCCGGAGTCAGGCTGCCGAGCATGAGGCGGAACAGCCCCACCAGGTTGATGATGTTGGTTCTGAGAACATCAGCAGGGGCTTCGTCTTCGCGCGGGGCGGGCAGGTCAAACGGATTGATATGGTTTTCTGACGAGAGCGATATATTGAAAAATCGTCCGCCGACCGCGTTCGCCAAATACTCATACTCGCTTTCCGGGTCGATAACGATAACCTCTGTATCAAACATCAGCGAACGCAATATTTCGAGCTTGGTCGCATACGATTTTCCGGAGCCGGATTTTGCAAACACAACCGAGTTGTAGTTTTCAAGCGAAAATCGGTCAAAGAGGATGAGCGAGGAGTTGTGGCGGTTAATGCCATACAGTATCCCCTTGTCTGAGGTGAGGTCGAACGAAATAAAAGGGAAAAACGAGGAGAGCGGAGACGAATTCATTTTCGAATTGATGCCGAGAAAATCGTTCCCCGTCGGCACAATCGAGCGAAACCCTTGTTCCTGCTGAAACAGCGCAGGTTTTACGTACACCAGTTTTGCGTCAAGCATAGAGCGCATTTCCGCCTCCGTTTTATTCAAGTCATCCTGGCTATCCCCGTAAATCGAAAGATAGAGACCCACGTCAAAGATGCGCTCGGAAGCCTGCTGTAATTGGTCGCGCAAACCTTCAATGTCCTGGTACGCGGTATCCAACACGGGGTCTCGCACTAAGCCCTTTTCCTGGCGGGTCATAATCTGGCTCTGTACTTCCGCGATGCGCCGTTGGAATTTCTTAAGCATATCGGCGGTATCAATGGGATGGACAAATATTGAAATATCAAACACTTTGTCGAGGTTGATTATCGGAGAAAACCAGGAACTGGGGAGAAAGCGCGGATACGAAATTACGTAAAATGTGCGCACAAGCTTGTCTCCGAGATTCATTTCACGCGGGGTAATCTGCAATGCCGACGGCGCGATGATATCGGCAAAATCAAGTTTCGCCGATTCGTAGATATCCTTTGGAAGGAACGGAGTCAGCTTGTCCTTTTCTGTAGGTTTCTTTGCTCCGAGAAATGCGTCGAATATTCCCATATGCGCGTTTAATTCGTATCGGTGTGCTCCTGAATTATCGGCTTTTCAAGTTCGCCCGGGTTAAATTCCTTGTACAAGAGCTCTATGACTTCCTCGGTTCCCAAGGGAACGCTCCGCACTCCGGTCGATGCAAGTCCGCCCTGCACGGTTGCCATACGCTGTTCAAGTTGCGTGCGGTGTTCTTCAAATCCCGGGTCTTTTGCTTTCGTTTTCAAATCCGGAGAGCTAAACAGCCGATCTTCAACGACTTTTTTCACGTTTAACATCGGAGGCGAATACGGGACGGCGACGAAAAACCGTTTCGACATAATAGTCGCTTCTTCCGTAAATGTTTTTATAAATTCTATATATTCGCGCACCTGTATTTTCATCAAATCTTCGGTCTGCGCCTTCAGCCGGTCTTCCAAAAGCGCCACGTACGGCCTGATGTCGAGTTTTCTTGACTGAACGAAAATCTGCACCGTAAAATCAAGCGAGTTTAAGAAACTTTGGAATTGCATGGTAATCGCGTCCTGCTCGTCTACCGATTTGAGGGCGAAGTTGACGGACGATGCCAAAAGAACCCCCACTAAGGTGCCGTCTTTCAGCACCATCACTCCGCCCCGCACCTCTTTTATCGGGACGGAATCCTGCGCGGCTGCCGATTTTTTTGTTTTTTGTCCTGGGGGCATAGCACATTTGAGCGTACCGTACCTTTATTATAGTCTGTTTTTTTGCGCGGGAGCCCACTTAATAAGGCTTTTCAAAAGAAAGAAACAAAACAAGACTATCTTTTATTCGGGCCTCCCCGATTCGGAGTTTCATGAACGTCCAAGCTCCATGCCAAGTCTTTCAGTTTGTTGCCGGTTGCCGCGGGAACGAATTTTGCCGGGTCGTTTTCGCGTTCGGCGGAATCCTCAGCGACCGGCGTTGCTTTTTTGTGCTGCCATATATAGAGGCGCGAATTGAATATATAGCTGAACGCGGATTCCAAAACTGAAATCAATGGGCGCTCATTCACCTTATAAAACGCGAGGGCAAGTCCCAACGCCGCAACAGGCGCGCCCAAAAGAATCGCGGCCCACAGAGGCAACAAAAGCCACATCGCAAGCGCAAATCCGCCTCCGCCGGCAAGATAAATGAATTGCGTTGCGGTCAACGGACCGAACAGCTTGTCTTCGACTTCAATAAACTGAGGAACTTGGAACTGCATAAGGGTATGCGTTCATTATAATCCCCCCGGGCATCGGGCGCGCGTTACGTGCCCGAATCGGTGTCGTGCAAATGCTCACGGGCAACGGAAAATATTTTCGCATCGGCCGACGCGAGCAATTTTTGGAGATTTTCAGCGGGGAGTTCAGGGAGCGCTTTCTTTACGCGCGAGGGGAAACCGGATTCCGGCTCCAGCCCTAAAAGCGTTTCTTCGGCAACTTCAATAAGCGCCGCTGCCTGACGCAGGTTGAGCCGGGATTCCGCAACGATATCGGCATATGCCGCGTGCAATTCAGGCGAATCCAAGAAATCGAAAAGCGGTTTTGGGAGCGCGTTTTTTGCGGCTGATTTTTCTTCCGTTGAATAAGGTGGCATGGCGATTTTTAAAGATACCTACATTATTCAAACGGTTCGCGATACGGGTCGATTCCGTCAACTCGTTTTGGCGCCGGAGGCGGTGTTCGCAAAGCATCCGGTACGTTCGCTGCGCGGGGTGCGGGAGATTCCGAAAGAGGTTTTGCCGCCTGAGTTTCGACCGGTGCCGCAGCCGTGGGGGTCTGCAATTTTGATTGGGCAATTGACACCGAACGTATGCCGTCTACTTTTCCGGCTGCGGGCGCTTTCAATGTTTCTTCGGCGTTGCGTATCGCCGTCGATTGGGCGATTTTAACCGAAGGGGCCGCCGGCGTCGTTTTTTCCTGCTTTAGCCGTTCCTCTCTCGCAAGTTCCTCTTCCGGATTTGTAACGGCGTTTTTGTAAAAGGGGGCATCTTCGATGGAAGCGTCGGGGTTTTTTTCCATCCACGCGAGAACCGCATCGGGGTCCGGGTCTTCCGCGGGCTGTGTTTCCTGTTCAGGGGCTTCCGTTTGCTCAAGGCGCGCTTCCTCTTCCGCTGCAAGTTTAAGTCTAGCCGCCTCTTCCGCCTGTTCCTGCTCTGCGATAGCGACAAGCTCGGGCGAATCGTCTGGCAGG
>CAZPUX010000041.1:0-5931 GCA_964589865.1 uncultured Candidatus Saccharibacteria bacterium
CGCAAAGAGTCGTTCTCACACAGCACCCCTAGAGCCCGAACACTACGAATCATTGGCGGACAACACCATTCATGCGAAAGAGGGGAACGAAGCGTATGCAAAGGAAGTAATCGAAAAAGCCTTGGATAAAGCTCCTGCAGACGTTGCGGAAATCCTATCGCTCGCGTTTATTGACGGGCTCCCGCATGCGGAAATTGCAGAAAAATTAGGCGTTTCAACTGCAGCTGTTAAAACGCGCGTGCATCGCGCCAAGGCAGTTTTGCGGAATATTATTAGTTCGAACAATATTTTATGAAAACAGACCAACAGCTTCGCGACAGCATTATGCGCCGGGTGTATGCGTTCTATTTCCTGCGTCAGGTATCCGCTCCCACGGTCCGCGCGGTCGTTCTGGTTTTGTTGGCGCTCGCATTTAAAAACCTTGTTTCGGTGACTGATATTCTCACTAACGCTTCGCACACGAATGGAGTATTCGGTTTCGTGTACTACGCTTTCTCGGCCTTCACCGGTACCAATTTCCTTGTCCAATTTACTGTTGTCGGTCTCGCGCTCATCGTTGCCGCAAACGTTATTGAATTAGTGAGCGCCCTGCGGAACAGACAGGGAACTACCTACGCATAAAAAAAGCCGTCTGAGGACGGCTTTTTTCTTACCCTTCGCTTAGTTTTGCGCGGATTTGTTTCAGAAGGTCGTTCGCGATAGGTTTATTTTCTCGGAGGAACGTGCGCGTTGCGTCGTACCCGACGGCCAGCTTTTGGTCGCCTATTTTGTAGGTCGAACCGCTTTTCGCAACAAGACCGAACTTTTCCCCGAGCGCAATCAGTTCGCCTTCGCGGGAAATGCCCTCGTTGTACATCAAATCGAATTCGGTGGTTTTGAACGGCGCGGCTACTTTGTTTTTCACCACCTTTACCTTTACTCGTCCTCCTACCACTTCTTCACCTTTTTTAATCTGCGCGATTCTTCTGATATCCAAGCGAACTGAGGTGTAGAACTTGAGTGCCTTTCCGCCCGGAGTTGTTTCAGGGTTGCCGAACATGACGCCGATTTGCATACGAATCTGGTTGATGAAAATCACTACCGTCTTCGAGCGTGCAACAATCGCGGTCATCTTGCGCAAAGCCTGGCTCATCAAACGCGCTTGGCGCCCGACGTGCTGGGCTCCCATGTCTCCTTCAATTTCCGCTTGCGGAGTGAGAGCCGCAACTGAATCGATAACAATCACGTCGATTTTCCCGGAGCGAATCAAAGATTCTGCGATATCCAACGCTTGCTCTCCTGTGTCGGGTTGAGAAACAAGAAGGTCATCGATTTTTACACCCAAACGTTTTGCGTATTCCGGATCAAGCGCATGCTCCGCGTCGATAAATGCGCACACGCCGCCTTTTTTCTGCGCTTCCGCGATGATGTGTAATGACAGCGTCGTTTTTCCTGAAGATTCAGGGCCGAAAATTTCTATGATGCGTCCCCGGGGAACACCGCCGATGCCAAGTGCGGCATCAAGTCCGATTGAACCGGTGGGGATTGCATCTACTCCGGTTTTCGGACGCATGCCCAAAGTCGTAATCGCTTCGTCGCCGAATTTTGTTTTGATTGATGCAATTGCATCGTTAATCGCGGTTGTTTTATCTGACGATGGTTCCGGTCGTGGTGCTTTCTCGGTTTTCTTTTTCGCCATAGCTCGTTGTCGTAGGGACTGTAAATGTGATTGTTTTTGTAATGGTTCGCCCGAAACGGTCCCGGGCCACTGCCTGAACGACAGTATACCCCGCAGGGTATGCGCGCGTAACGGAGAAATTCCCGCTTTCCTCCAGTGGTACCGTCATTCCGTTTATTTCCAAGAATGAGACGCGTTTGGTGCTTCCGGATATGGTAGCCATGCCGTCTGGGTCCACCTTTGAATCCAGGGACAGGGAAGGTCCTAAAAGGTAGGGAAGCGCTGCGAAGAGCGCGTAGCCCAAAAGCACGGCAACGGCCAGCCCCCCCGCCCACAGTCCGAACCGGGTACTTCCGCCTTCAAAATCATTCGGTCTCATTGGTATCCCCCTGTCCGCCCCCTCCAATGGTCAGCACATCACGCGGACGGGCGCCGTCGGCGGGGCCGATAACACCCTTGTCTTCAAGTAGGTCCATAAGGCGCGCCGCGCGTGCATAGCCGATGCGCAGTTTTCTCTGCAAATAGGACGTCGACGCTTTTCCTGCTTCTTCCACAATTTGCTTTGCTTCAGCGTACAAATCATCGTCCACGTCGTCGTCCTCAAGGGAACCCGAAAAAATAGGATTCGGAGTGTCGGAAGTCGTGCCGGTAAGAGCGATGCCGTCCACGGTAGGTTCGTTATGTTTTTTGATATACGCAACGACCGCTTTCACTTCGTTTTCGGAAATGAATGCGGTTTGAATGCGGTGAGGCTTCGGCATATCAGCCGACTGATAGAGCATGTCGCCTGCACCCAAGAGTTTTTCCGCGCCCGCGGCGTCCAATATCGTTCGTGAATCAAATTGTGAAGCAACTTGGAGTGCAATTCTCGCCGGCACGTTTGCTTTAATGAGTCCGGTAATCACATTGACCGACGGGCGTTGGGTTGAAAGCACCAAGTGAATGCCGACGGCGCGGCTCATCTGCGCCAAGCGCACGACTGCCGCTTCAAGCTCCCGCGGGTACGTTTGCATGATGTCGGCGAGCTCATCAACCACGATGACGATGTAGGGCATCTGGTCCAGCGGTTTTTCCGCGTCTTTCGGCGCCTTCATCACAATGTTCTCGTGATACGACTGAATATCGCGGACCGCATGTTCCTCAAGAATGTTGTATCTGCGCTCCATTTCTTTTGCCGCCCACTTTAGTGCGAGAATCGTTTTCTTGGGGTCGGTAATGACGGGCGTTAAGAGGTGGGGGATTGAGTTATACGAGGTCAGTTCAACCCGTTTCGGGTCGGCCATTATAAAGCGCAGTGTTGCGGGTCCGTTCCTGTACAGCAATGAGGTAATCAGAGCATGAATCGAAACTGATTTTCCCGAACCGGTGGCGCCGGCAATGAGAAGGTGCGGCATCTTCCCGATGTTTGCAAAATGCGATGTGCCGGCGATATCGCGGCCTAGAGCAACCATCAATGGGCGCTGGTCGGTTTGGAATTTATCGTCGCCCAAAAGGGAACCGAGCCCCACAGTCGCTTTTTTTGAATTCGGAACCTCGATACCCACTAATGATTTTCCCGGAATAGGCGCTTCAATACGGACGGGGGAGGCGGCGAGCGCCAATTCCAAATTGTTCTGAAGCCCGAGTATTTTTTGGAGGCGAACGCCCTCGGCGGGTTTCAGCGCGTAGCGCGTTACAGAGGGACCGATTGAAACTTCATCCATCTCTACCGTTATCCCGAAATTCTGAAGCGTACGTTTAATCAGGTTAGCGTTCGCCTTTATGTCGCCGTTATCGGGTTTTCCTTTATCGCGGTCCAGCAAGGAAAGGGGAGGGGGATTATACGCATCATCAACCGGCGCAAAGGAAATACCGGGAGCTTCTTCTTCCCTGATAGGTTCCGGTTTTTTCTCTCGCCTTGGTTTTTCGGGGACAGGGGCTTCTTCAGATGTTTCCTCAGCATCGTCTTCCATTGCTTCTTCGTACGGGTCATTGATTGCAAGCGGGATATCTTCACCGTCCGCTTCTTTCTTTTTCAAAAACGGCATCGAAAAATCCGGAATGCCCAAGGGCGTATCCAGCGCAAGCAAGGCCCCCACGATTAACAGACCGAGAAGAATAATGAAGGCGAATACGTGTTCAAAAAGATAAATAAACGGAGAGGCAATAAATTTTCCTGCAATTCCGCCAAGGCCTATTTCGCCCCCGAATGAAAGAAGCGCAATACCTGAAAGAAACATGACGACGGCTCCGATAAGGCGCGTTCCGCCCCAGCTCTCTTCCTCCTGTTTTCGCATCAGGCCTATCGCGAGGGATATGAAAACAATGGGAATGAGGAAGTACCCGACTCCAAATAGGCCGTCCGCTCCGCCTAAAAAGCGGTACGCAGTAGTTCCGGTCACTCCGCCTAGACCTAGGGGCGCCAGGAGGAAGAGGATGGCGCCGATGCCCGCAAGGACGGCATAAATGCTTCGTGCGGTTTCGTGTTTTACGTCTAAACTTGGGGCGGTCCACTTCTTGTCCTTTTCCTTGTCTTTCTTTTTCGGTTTTTTTGCCATTTGATAGGCGGATTTTAACACGCTCTTAACCTAAGAGGAGTGTGAAGGAACGGTGTGCTTTCGGCAGGTTTTTCAACCTATTTTAGAAGTGATTCCTTTTCTTCAGGGCATCCCGGATTTTAAAAATACAGCCGAAAAACACCTTTCATTTTCTAAATTCTTGCATTGAAACAGACACAGGTATACCATTCATCGACGATAGTTTTTGGGACAATAAAAAGTCCATGAACTGTCCTTCTGATGTCTGATACCCCACAAAAAGACAATAAAAAGGACATGCTAGCTAAAACAGCAGGCAATACAAGCCTTTTAAACAAGTTCAAAGACCTTCTTTTGAATGACTATCATACATTTCTCATACGGAAAGTTGAAAAGCTCACATCCGCTATCTACGTCATAACGGGCTTTTTGCCTTCTGAAGAGCCTGTCCGTAACAGGCTCCGGGTGTGTGCGCTTGACCTTATAGAACGGGCTACCCATCCAAACCTTTTGTCCGAAGAGGGTCTCGCGCTTTTCATTGCTCGTGCTTCTGAAATAGGAGCAATCCTTCAAACCGCCCGCTCCGCAGGGCTCATTTCTCCGATGAACGCTGAGCTTTTATCGGACGAATACGCGAACCTTGCCGAGTTCGTTAAAAAGAACAATCAGGAAATCAGGACCCCTGATGAAGGACAAAAAACAGAACAAGCGCTAAACGTCCAAGGACTCACTGAGTCTTATAAAGGACAAGAAAAAAGTGTAAATTCTACAAAGAAAAAACAGCTCATTAAGTCCAATAAAAACAGCAACGGTAAAGGACAAGAAGAGAGAAGGAAAATTCTTTTAGAGCTTTTAAATAAAAAGGACAAAATCTCAATTAAAGATGCTGTATCGGTCATTACCTCATGCAGTGAAAAAACACTGCAAAGAGAGCTCCTTGCCCTTGTTGAAGAGGGGGTTGCCGTGAAAGAAGGGGAGCGCAGGTGGAGTACCTATAGAAAGGCGACGGTTGCCGCCCTCCCTGCCTAGTTTTAAGGCTCAATTCGAACCTTACTTCTATATGCATAGCGGAGGGCGGTAACAAGATGCTCTTTGACGCCCCAGGGCTTATCGGCTATTATGCCCCGCAGTGGCAACGAGGTAACCAATTTGACAAAAAAGCCCCTATATTGGCGGGTTTTTTGTTATCTCTTTGTCCACATGTACGAGCCCCCTTTCTTAGGTAATAGGAGAGTAGGGTGCGTATAATAATAGGACTCCCGTATTCAGTATTCGGTTGCGCGTTTGTTGTGTCGCGCAACTGTTCCCGTTTGGTTGAACCTTGTCAATTTAATATCCGGACTTTCTTACCTTTGAGGGAACGTGCCCCCTCGTATATGTTTCATACATATATATACGGCACGTGAGCCTGAAATGAAGCTATGTACCTTTACGTCTGTATGTCTGCACGACCCCATTCAATCTGCCATTGGTTCCGGGGTAACAACCGGAATAATGGAAACCGTTTTTCTCTCGGACGCGTCGCTTTGAAAATTTGAAAGCGAAACGAAAAGGAGAAAAATAACTTGTTGTGCTCTTTATCAGGTATGCGACCCGTTTCTCTATTTAGGAGATTCGGGTACCCCGTTTTCGTTTCTCTCTTCTTTATAAGTAATTGAGAGTCGAAAACGTAACCAATTAGAAACTCATTTAGATTATGTCTATCGCACAGAAATCTCTTGCGATCATCACGACTTTCGCGGTGGCGGCAGCAATCGT
>CAZPUX010000042.1:0-5842 GCA_964589865.1 uncultured Candidatus Saccharibacteria bacterium
GTGATGTCCATTGAACCGATGCGGAATACTTTGAGCGAGGTCGGAATGCCGTTATCAAACACGACGATAGAAACTGTTTCCGCGCCGATGTTTGCCAAGACGCATCCGGCTTTCTTTTCAGAATTGGATAACGTCACGATGGAACCTGCCAAGGGGGAGGCCATAGTATCTGCAATCGCAATTTCCGCGCCTTCCACCGATTCGATTAAATCTTCAACGTGCTGTTTCAGACACGTGATAAAGAGTGTTTCCACCGCTACTTTTGTTCCGCGCATGCCCTGAGGGCGGCCCAATACTTCCGCTCCGTCGATTGAATAGGAAAGGGGAATGGTGTGCAGGATTTTTCTGTTTAAAAATTTTCCCGAAATATTAGTGCGCGATTGGTCGATTGCTTTTTGAATATCCAAATCCGTAACTTCCGCGTCAGGTTTTGCAACGATTGCTTCGCCGGTTCCCCTCACTTCATCAAGTCCGATACCGCCGATTGAAAGGAATGCGGTTTTTATTTTGACGCCCGCAAGGCGTTCCGCCTGACTTGCGGCTCTCCGAATCGCTTCGGATACATCTTCCTGATTGACGATATAGCCGTGGCGCAAGCCCTTTGATTCGGCGTATCCGGTGCCGATAATTTTTGGGAAACTTGAGGTGCGGTCGGGATTTTCACGCGCGATAACGACTCGCACTTGGTAGGTGCCTACATCGATACCAACTGCTATTCGTCCCGCCATATGCTTGTGCTATCAAGCATACCACCTTGGAGTACTAAAAAACCCCCCGTTTTCTCACAGTTTTCGGGAATACCGCGCTTGGCTTCCGATTTTCTAAACCGGATACGCAAACTTGAATTTTTTGCAGAATTTCCGCTCAAGCGCGTCCATATATTTCCCGTGGTCGAACCCTTTTAAATGCAGCATGCCGTGGATTACCAGGTATTTAAAATAGTCGGCTGGCGACAGGCCGAATGCAGGCGCTTTTTTCTTCACGTCCGACATCGAAATGTAGAGTTCTCCTTCTTTTTTTGTCATATCGAACGACAGGATATCGGTCGAAACATTTTTATTTCTGTAAATGCGATTCAGTGTTTTTATTTTTGCAGGCGTTACAAAGACGATTGAAAGCGCATATCCTTTGCCTAAGACCGATTCGGCAAGCTTAGAAAAAGGCACCTTGGGAACAAGATGCCTGGTGGTGTTAGTGACGAGAGCCCTGCTCACGATTTTTATTTTCTACCGCGAATAGGCTTCGGTTCAGCGAGACCCATTTTTTCCATTTCTACTGCCTTTGCGCGCTTTGCAACGCGGGTAAGAGCCGAAACTTTTCGCTTTCCTTTTGATTGCGTGCGGAGGCGATATCGGTTGCCCTTCACCCGGCGTACGATGCCTGCGCCCTGAACGCGCTTGGTAAAGCGGCGGATTAAACTCATTGAGTTTTCCGTGCCGTGTTTTTCAACTGATACATTGACTGCCATATAGTTCAAATGCCCCTAGGGGCTTGGCTATTTAAGCACAGGATTGTGCTATCGGCAACCGTCACTGCCAGTTTCGCGCCTCCCACAATCGGTAGCATTCCCAACCCGACATATTCCCCGCCGTCCAATATTCGGCCATTTTTCTCAAAGCAAATTCCGGGTCAAGCGCTTCGTCCCGAGTCATCTTGTTCGTATCCAAATTAAATTGCGCGATGCCCCAGCTTGGCTCGAATGTGCCGTCAGGGAGCGTGTAGCCAGATTGAATGCTCGCATCCCATCCGCTTTCGCAGTCGATGACTTTAAAAAAATGATCCACGTTTATGTGGTTTTCATAGGCGATTTGCCCGGCCATAAGCATCAGCTTTCCTTGCGCGACGAGCGGTCGGGAAATAATCAGAGCAAAAAGCACAAACGCGATACTCGCGCCAGCTATCCACGCCCCGTTACTCTTGCGTCGCCCGTTTGTATCGGCGCTTCCCATGAACGGCTACGACCGATGTGTTCTGTTTATATATCCTTCGAATTTATCCAAGGGCAGCGTGACCTGCATTTGCGTTGCGGTGTTTCTAACCAATATCGTTTTATCCAATGCTTCGCGCTGACCGATAATCCCCAGGTATTTTGTCTTCGACAGCCTTCCTTTTTCTATCTGTTCTCTGAAATTTTCTGCTAAAAACGCCTGACTTACCGATATATGCGCGCGCCAAAGGGCCTCGAGGAGTGTAAATGCCTTCAATTTTGCGGCATCGCCGACGTGGACCACGAAGCAGGCGGGAGCTTGTTCAGCTTCATCCGCACGGATGCTTTTCGGGACGGAAATCGAAATGGCAGTCGCGCTTTCAGCCTGCACGCCCCAGTTTTTCTTAACGTCGTTGTCAAAGCGTCCGCCGGTAGCCACGCGAATCCGCGAACCGTCCTGACCGGTTCCTTCGATTGCAAATACCAATTCGCCGTTGACGCCCGCTTGGCCATGGAGCCGCGGGTCCAATGAGTAGCTGATGCCGACCGATTCGAAAAACGACAGCGTTTCAAGCATCAGTTTGCGGGAATTTTCTGAAAGGTAATCAATGGCGCGCGGCGCGCGTTCAATGAATGGGTCTTTTCGTTGTAATAGTTCGCGGTATACGCCGTCGGGATCGTGGTGCGCACGCGCTTTTACGTCCGAAGGGATTGAATCATGCTGTTTTTTGAAAAAGTTCGTCAACTCGCGCGTGAATCTTTTTTTCGATTCCGAATCGCCGACGGAAGACACCAACACCGCGCTGTCTTTAAAACCCGAGAGTTCTGAAATTGAAAGCGCCGTTTTTACGATTAATGCGTTTCCGATTGCGTGTTTGGTGCCCGTGACTGCAAACGACAATGTTGTGCCGTGTGCTGTTTTCGTTGAACCCCATAATTGCACGGGACCCACGGAAGCTTGCGCCTGTTTCACCAAAGAAACTGCGGTTGCGGTTTTCTGCTCCAAAGGCAGAGACGAAACCGCACGGCGCGAGATAACGACGGGCGGCATGCTGAAACCGTAGGCGGCCGCGATTCGCGAAATGCTTTTCTCTAATGACTCGCGCGTTCTTCCTCGTTCTAGTGTCGGCATAAAAAATTATTTGATTAATGAGCTTTCGGATTCTTCTCCCGGATACAAATTAACTTTGTCGAATGGATACAAACGAACCAGCGCGCGTCCCACCACGTCCTTTCTCGGCAGCACTCCCCATGAGCGCGAGTCGGAACTTTCTATCCGGTTGTCGCCCATAACGAAATAATCATTCGGCCCCAAGACATACGTAGCGTATTCGTCGCGCATGCGGGACGGGTCGATGAATGATTCGTTGAGTACGATGGGGTCTGTGCCCGCACCGTGGCGGATAATCACGCGTTTGCCCTGAATTTCAACCGTTTCGTTCGGCAATCCTATGACGCGCTTTATAAAGAACACCGACGGGTCTTTGGGGTAGCGCATGATGATGACGTCTCCGCGCTGAGGTTCCCCCAGGTGGTAGGAAAGCTGGTCCACGATTAAGTAATCGCCTTCTTCAAAGGTCGGTTGCATTGACGCGCCCTTCACGACGAAGGGTTGCGCTATAAACCAGCGAACGGGAACGACAATGAGAAGTGCGATGAGCGCGAATTTAATGATGTCGTCAAAAAATCCGTCACTTTTCGTATCCATGCGTGAAATTGTACGCCCCCAGTGAGTTGCGCACAAGGGCGAAATCGTGTCAGAACGCTTTTTCGCGCCGCACTGTTGTTTCTTGCAATAAAATCTCCGCACTGTACTCTAAACTGAGAACATAATTCCCGTATGCGTATCATTATCGGTCTTGGAAACCCAGGAAAGGAATATGAAAACACGCGCCACAACGCGGGAAGAATGGCTGTTGAACGAATTCATGCGACACACAATTTTTCCGAATGGAGCGAAGTAAAAAAACCGAAGATGCAGACGGCTACCGGCGCGATTTCGAGCGTCAAAGCGACTTTGGTATTACCGGATACGTTCATGAACAAATCAGGCCAGGCTGCCGCGCACTTTGTACATAATAAGAAGGGTGCAGGGAGCGTGATTGTGCTCCATGATGATTTGGATATACCTTTGGGTTCGTTCAAAATCGCATTCGGCAGGGGCTCGGGCGGGCACAACGGTGTTGAATCGGTAATTCGCGCTTTGAAGACAAAAGATTTCGTACGCGTGCGAATCGGCGTTGCGCCGAAGACTCCGAAAGGGCTCGCAAAAAAACCGATAGGGGAGGAAAAGGTTCTGAAGTTTCTTTTGGGGAAATTTTCTTCCGACAATTTGGCCGAATTGAAAAAAGTTTTTAAACAGGTGATTGAAGCTGTTGAAACCGCAGTCGTTGACGGCCACCAGATGGCGATGAATCACCACAACTAGTAATTAAAAAACCCCGCCGTCTCTGAGACGGCGGGGTTTTTTAATGTGAATTTACTTGACGAGCGACAGTGTCATTCGGTGTTCCTTCGGTTCAAACAAAGTTATCTTGAACTGATAGGTTTTGCCGAGTGAAAGCGCTTCACGGAGTTTTGCTTCGTTTTCGAATTCCGAAACGTGCACCAAGCCCGCAACGCCTTCTTCAATTGAGGCAAGCGCGCCGTATTTGTTGTACTTGATGATAGCTGCGTTTACCGAGCTGTCTTTCTTGTACTTTGCAGCTGCGGTGACCCACGGGTCTTCGCTCATTTGTTTCAGCGAAAGCGAAATCTTGCCTTCTTTAATATCAATGACTTTTACTTTTACCGCATCACCGACTTTTGCGAACAAGCGAGGATCTTCAACCAAGCCCCAATCGATTTCCGAGATGTGCACCAAGCCTTCCAGACCGTCTTCAACTTTCACGAAGATGCCGAAGTCAACAATGCCGGTGACGGTTCCTTCCAATACGTCGCCCACTGAATAGCGGTCCGCAACCGACTCTTTGTTTTCTTTCGAAGCACCGCGCTCGGAGAAAATAAGTTTTCCTTCGCGCGGGTCTGCGGTGATGATGGAAACCGCCATCGTCTGGCCGATGAATTTCTTCAACTCATCCAGTATGAGCTGTTTGTCGCCTTCTTTTACGCGCGGGTAGTGCTCAGGCTTCAACTGTGAAGCCGGCAAGAATCCCTGAATGCCCTGCCACTTTATGATAAGACCGCCTTTGTTTGCATCCGTTACCGCAAGTTCAAATATCGTTCCGCCTGCGATTGCGCGTTCCGCGTCAGACCAAATCATTGCCTGGCGCGCTTCTTTGAGTGAAAGCTCGATGTAGCCCTCTTTGCTGTATGAGCCGACGATTTTAGCCGAAATGGTGTCGCCCAAAGCAACCTTCCTTAATACGTCGCGAGCCGAAAGGTATTCGCGTCCGTAAATGATGCCGGTGCCGAAGGGGGGAAGGTCGATGTAGATTTTTCCCGAGCCTATCGTTATGACCGGTCCTTCAATCGTGTCTCCGGGGACCGGAGGGGTAGCAGAATCAAGGATGAATTTCTCCATCGTTTCATTCAATACAGGAACTGCCTTTTCTTCTTTTGTTTTTGCCATTTGTTAATCAGTAATCGGGGCGGGTGTTTCTATCTCGCGATAGAAAGGGATAATCCGGCCCAAAGTGATATAAAAAGCCCCTTAGGGCTTTATGGAGGCACTCTATCAAACACCCTTCTAAAGTCAACCCGTCACCTCACTCGGCCGCAAGAGCGTCTCTCGTATCCAGAAGCTCCATTGCCGTTGTCCGTACGGTCGTAATTTCGCTTCTTATAACACCAACGGATCTCCCCCGGTTTAAACGCACTGTACCTCTGCTGTTACGGCTAAATAAGTATTGACCTCCGTTTTCGCCGAGAACTACGATTTCGTTTTCCCCGAGGTTCGCAAGGTCTCTCGGTGCT
>CAZPUX010000043.1:0-5738 GCA_964589865.1 uncultured Candidatus Saccharibacteria bacterium
AGTCCTCCGACGCATTCCCCCCACACGTCCCGTATCAAAACGCCCGGATGTTCTTTTGCGACGATGTCGTACATTTCTTTGCATTCGGGCAGCGCTTTCCCGAAGTCGTAGCGAAGAAACGCTAAGATTCCGTGCCCGATGCCGTGGAAGCAATTTGCATAGGTGACGGAGTTCGGCGAAAACCCGAGACAGAAATCAGACATATTCTTGAGAGCGTCAGGGCCGTTTTTTATAAACTCCTCCGTAATGAGCGCGTGTATGCAGGCGTCTCCGAGCCCATGCACGCACTGTGAAAGGCCGGCGATGCCCTTTTGGTCGTAAAATACATATCCGATATCGTGTCCGAGAACATGCGAATCAATGCCCGGTCCAAGATGCGCATCGGTAAGAACAGAAAACGCATACGGCGCGCCTTTCTCTTTTGCGAGATTAATGAAGTATGTTTCATACTCTTCAGTGCTCCACGACACTGAGGCTAATTCTTTGAGTTCGGGCCGGGGAAACCAATACGTATACGCAAAAAATCCTGCAACAAAAAGAGAGAGGGCGATGAGCACGGCGGGCGCCACATACCGGCGAAACGCAGTTTTGGTACTCATGGCGGGTTGACGTTCTGATGCAGTTTGTTGTGCACCAAAACACCTCCCGCAAAATAGTCGTGGTCAGGGAACACTTCGAGGTTATACACTTCCGGTAAATCAGGACCTGTTTCAATTGACGCGACCGGCACTAAGCCGCTGATTCCGATAAGCGTATCCTTGAGCGTTAAATCCCCCGCATCGACAAGACCCCGCGTTGTAAACATCGGGTGTTCCGCTCTCACGATAAGCCCGTGATTGATGTCGAGCATTGCGTACGTAATAAGGCCGTTTTCGTTGTAGTTATGGTCAAAGAGTTTGGTGACGATATTGGCGCGCCGTGCCCCGTTCTCTTCTTGCCCGAGAACAATATCGCCCACGCGTACATCCTTACTGGGTTTTCTGGTGCCGTCAGCCATCTGCACGAGCGTGTCGGGAGCGAAACAGTATCCCGATTGAGAGTAGTAGGAACCTTGCCCGTAATAGGTGCTTTGTGCGTAATAAGTGCTTTGCGAATACTGATTAACACGGACTGCAGTCGTTGAAGCAGAATTACCATCGAATATCTTGACCGCGGTATTTGCGGTTGAGTTTGTCGCACCATTATAGAAAAGATAGCCCTTTCTAAGCGTTCCGCCTGTGCCCTTAACTATCTTTGCCGTACCGGAAAAAAAGACCGATGTGCCGGGATTGAATGCCCACGTTGCGCCGCTGTTTAAAGTCAGCGTAACTCCGGTGTCTATCGTGAGAGACGCTCCGTCATTTCCATCGACAATGGAAACAGCGCAGTTTGCGGTCAGGTGATTGCTGGAAATCGTGCATGGGTCTGACCACGCCATGGTCATTGAATTTGTCGCACCGGAATTTGCGGTTGCGGTAAATACTGTTCTATAAATTTGTGTGTGTGTATCGTACACGTCCCACGATTTTGCAAACGTTGCCGAATCGCCGTTGTCGAGCGTTTTGACCAAGTCTAAGGTCAAAGTAGTGGTATCAAGCTGGGTCACCGCGCGGACTGATGCCACTCCGCCGGGCGAAGAAGCGGTTACGGTGAAAGTTTGGTTTTGTCCGACGTACACATGTAAAGGATTTATATCAATGTTTGAAAATGCCGGGTCATCCCCTCCTCCGCTTGAAACGGAGTAAGAGGCATCCTGTCCGACCGGTGCGAGCGTGTAGTTCGGCACTTGCTGGCTTTCAGGAACCGAAGCAGGAGGATTCACGGTTACTGTGCGCGTTACTTGCGTTGCGGCAAGACCTTTTGAGTCTGTTACGTTATAGGTGATGTGATAGTCGCCGGGATTATTCGGGTCAACAGTGTCCCCCGCGACAGTGATACCCGAAGACACATCGCCGTCCTCTGCATCGGTTGCCGTTGCTCCAGGGTCGGTATAAATGCTGCCGATGCTTTGAGAAACATTCGCGGACCCGGAAAGAGTAATCGTGGGAGCGTGATTCGCGGCTGCCGCCGATGCAGAGCCTCCGCCGGTCGAGTTCCCGGCAACCGGCGGGGTTGAAGAAGCAGGCGTAGACGTTCCGGTTGCGGGACTTGAAGAGCCTATGGCGAGCGGAGGTGTGGATGAACTCGCGAACGAAGGGGTGGCGGTACTTACAACCGTGACGATTGTTGTGGTCGGGCCGAAATTTGGAATAAGGTTCGGTTTAACGGACGGGGGGACAACGGCGACTGAATGAAAAACGGGAATCGGCGTAGGCCCTGATGTTGTTGCCGATTCTTCCTGTTGCACGCCCTCAGAAATTGCCGGCGGATATTCCGACGGCGGAGAGAAGCCTATCAAATCGTCGAAAAACGCGAGTAACGAGCCTATGATGCCGCGGGGCGCATCATGCGAAGCAGGTGCGCGAGCAAGATGGCTCGGCGCGGGGGGAAAGGAAGAAGGCTGATTTGTAGAAACAGACAGCGTTTTAAATGCAGAAAACAGGGAGCCGAAAATTCTATCGAAAAAATTCTCCGATACCGTTTGTTCAAGCGGAATTGTTTCAACAACATCGTTATTGTAGATAAACACCGCGTCATGGCCGGTGAATATGATTTGAACATGCTGCCATTTTCCGGGAATCAGATATATGTTTGCGGTAACCGCCTTTCTTTGGGGAGCTATCGCTACCAATTTTCCCTCGTCGGCGGTTTCTATCCCGTAGCCGTCTGCGGTCGCAAAAATCGCTGTGTCCCTCACGGAAAGCGCCGCGGGGTTTATCCAAAGATTAATGCGGTTAACTACGGGAGTGTTTGCTGCATACTGCTTTTCGATGAGCGGTACGAATGCCGTTTTTTGCAAAACAAGACCGTCGCCGTATTTTGCTTCAACGGAAGAAATACCTCCCTGATTTTTGGAGTATTCCGAATTCAGGTTTGCGCGCGTCATGGGACCCACAGACCCGTAGGAGCTTCCGCCCCAAGCGTGAAAGAGAATCATTCCCTTCTTTTCCTGGTAACGCTTCACTGCACGTTCCGTTGCAGGTCCGTATGTGCCGTTCACAAGCCCCTCGGGATATATTTTTTTATCTTCCGCAAGCCATGTCTGCAAGAGCGTTACTTCGTCACCTGTTGAACCAAGTTTCAGGTTTTGGGTTAAAAATTCCGGCGTGTCGGCAAATGCTGAAGACGCAAAGAAAACCAGTCCCCCGATGATTCCCAAAAGGGCAAATAATGTTCCTAGTAGCCTTGGCATCATGTTCCTTTTTATAGTGTACCAATTCTCCCTCCTTTGTTTTGATTTTCCCCTCATGGCGTTACATTAGGGTCGGAAACTGTAACCGTCCGCGTTGCTTCCCCGGTATTCCCCGCCTGGTCGGTTGCCTTATAGGTAATTTCAAAGGTACCCGGGGCTGAGGTGTCTATCGTGGCCTCCGGCACTTCTGCGCCATTCATATATATATGTATGTCGAGATTCTGGTCGATGTTGTCGGTCACGGTTGCCCCTTGGTCTGCGTACGCGTCGCCGACGTTTAAGGTTGCGGGGTTGTTGCCGAGAATGGTGATAACGGGCGCTTCAGTGTCGGAGTCTCCTCCGCCTGGAGTGCCTGAACTTCCTCCGCCGTTTCCGCCTGAAGATGCGGCATTTGCTATCAAGGCATCAAGCTGGGATTTGGTGATGCACGTTTCGCCGTTCGCATCAGACACGCATAACTTATCGCTATGCACTTCCTGAGCGAAAATTCTCTTGAATATTCCATCGGTATAGTATTGCGCACCCTTGTATGCCTGAATCGTTGCGTCTGAAAGCGAGGACATGGCATCTTTCAATCCCTGGCTTATGCCGGACAAATCTCCAGTCCACGGCGCATTCGGCGCAGGTACTCCGCTTGCATCAAGAAGCACGGCCAAGGTTGTGGTGCCTGAAAGCAGATTTGCAGCACCGAATGAAATTGCTGTGTCTCCGCTGAAGTACTGGTTCAAATCATCAGATGGCGGAACAAAACCGATGACGCCGTCATGGTTCAGGTTCGTCCACTGTTCGGTGTCAAAGCGCGGAGCGGTCATACGATACGAAACGCGGGTCGGTGCGTCCGAAAGCAAGTACACTTTGCGGTTCACTTTATCTATCGTGTACCAGACTTTCGTTCCGCCCTCGGACGACAACAAGACAACCAGATTATCGATATTCTTTCTCAAATGCGTTGCCTGCGCAAAGAGCCACAAATCCCCGCCCACCGTTTCCGTATCAAAATCAATTTCTTTGATATATCCGTGTGTTCCGTCAGGCGCCGTAGTCGGAGTTGAAATATCCGCATTCCCTGTCACTTCTTCCTTCACTCCGCCCGCCAAGCCCGCAGCGTAGGTCGCGTACGCAACACCGTTGACGGTATATACCGGGTCGAATGTACCCAAGGTAAGTTTACCGACGCCGTTGCCGATAAGCACAGTACCGTTCGTGTCAATAGTGAGCGCGGCAACAGTTGATGTTGCGGTGCCTGCAACCGTAGTGGTTGCAAAGTAGAGGTTGCCGTTTGCGTTACGCAAGGTCCACTGCGAGAAACCGGCGCCTGCAGAAAGTGCGAGTTGCGGTGCGGTTGCCGAAGTCGGATTCAGCAGCCACTGCGGGGTCGTCGTGCCGATACCCATGTTGCCGGAAGTGTCGATAACCATGCGCGTCGCCAAATTATTATCATCGAAGATGAAGAATTTATTGGCAAGACCAAATACCGCTTCGCTTGCAGCGCCTACCCCAACGCCAAATGTCTTGCTGTTCGTGGCGAACATGGCTTGAGCAACTCCTGTGGCCGAGCTGGTGGCGATGAGCAAACCGGCATTGCCTGCTGACGCATTTATAGTCAACGCCGCAGTTGACCCGAAATAGGATGCTGGCGATGATGTACCGATACCGATGTTGCCGCCGCCGGTGATAATCATGCGTTCAAGATTATTTGTGGCGAAACGGGTAGACGCGTTATCAAAGAGCCAGAAAGATACATTTCCGGTCGAGCCTTGCTGGTCGAAGCTGAATCCGGTATTTGCGCCTGCCTGGAATGTGTAGCGCGCAAAGGCAGAGGCGCTCGTGCTTGGGTTTTGAACAAATGCTTCCGTGACCGCCGCCTGATTTTTTACCACTGTGAGAAGCGATGTTGGAGCAGCGGTTCCTATGCCGACGTTGCCTGCGTTATTAACAATGAAGCTTGTTGCCGTTGAAGAACCGATAACAAACGACGGTACGCCTGGGCCGAGTGCGTCCGGATTCACCGACAGCAGACCCCACGGAGTGGTGGTGCCGACACCGACGTTGCCGTTCGTCTTCACCACAAAGTCATTCGCAGCTGTGTTACCCAAAATATACAAAGAATTTTGAGTATCATTTCTTGTCCGGTTATTTATATACACGGTATCGCCGGTATTATTGCTCCCGCCTTGGATTGAAAATTGTCCGTAGGGACTGGTGGTGGCGATGCCGACTTTGCCTGCAAAGTAGTTATACGCGTTTGCGTCCGCGGCATAGAAAGAATACGCCGTGTTGGTTTGCGTTCCTGAAGTTATGTCATCGACGTACACGCCGTAGGTATTCGGCATCGTACCCGTATTCGTTATTGAAACGTACAAGCCTTGCGCGGTTGTTATCTGACCCGTTGAACCGTTCGCTATCGCAAACTTTCCGGCTCTCCCGGTCGTAGTGGTACCCGTACTGTCGTTATCGAGTTCAAACT
>CAZPUX010000044.1:0-5708 GCA_964589865.1 uncultured Candidatus Saccharibacteria bacterium
GAGAATGTGGTATTATCGTACCACCTAATCACTTATAACGTTCACAATGCCACCAGAAGTACCACCTACTTCCGCTCCCGCAACGCCCGCAGCAGCTCAGCAAGGTTTAGCAATACCCGTTGCAATCGTACTTGCCGGCGCATTAGTCGCCGCCGCGCTCTTTTTCGGAGGATACGGCAAAGGCGTCGGAATTACTCCTCCGAACGACACCGGTTCGACTGCTGCAAAGAAAGATGTTCCGAAAGTTGAAGCTACTGAACACATACTCGGCAACCCGAACGCGCCGATTAAAATCGTTGAATACACCGACCTTGAGTGCCCGTTCTGCAAGCAATTCCACGACACCATGAAGCAGGTTATGGACAAATACGGTCCCACCGGGCAAGTTGCGTGGGTCATGAGAAACTTCCCCCTCGCACAATTGCATCCCAACGCGCCCAAGCTCGCTGTAGCAGCCGAGTGCGTAGCAGAACTCGGCGGGAATAACGCCTACTGGAAATTCCAGGACGCAATCATAGCCGAAGCGCCGATAAATACATTCTTTGATTTAACAAAGCTTGATTCAACTGTTACGTCGGTTGGTGTTAATGCTGCTGCGTTTGAAACCTGCTATCAATCCGACAAATATCAAGACAAAATCAGCAAGGAATTCAACGATGCGGTTGCTTCGGGCGGCCAAGGTACTCCGTTTAACGTCCTCGTTGATAAAAACGGCAAGAACATAGAAATTGCGGGCTCGCAGCCTTTAGCAGTGGTGACCGCAGCGATTGAAGCCGCTTTGAAATAGTTACTCTTCAGATAGCCCCATTCGATAAACTTCGAAAGAGTTTTTACCTTCAAACATATCTGAAGGATTAGGAAGATACACACGGGTGCGGGTTATTTCCCTAGTGGCGTCTTTCAAAAGCCGGTGGAACAAAGCGAAATCATCTTCATAATTCTTGTACTCAAGGACATATTTGCGCATCTGAGACTTCCCATCTTTGTTTTTCCGTTTCTTGCACTCATAGACGATGAATCGTTCGACGGGTCTTTTGAATGTTGCAAGGGTGGTGTAGTAATTAAAAATAGCCTGCAAAACGAACAGAGGCTTATCGTCCCCGCCTTCGCTGAAGCTATTGACGAATTTATGGTCCACAATATCAACCGCACCGGTATTCCCTTTTGATTCAACCACCAAGTCGGAAATCGCTTTTATGGGAAGCGGCAACCCCTTAACTTTTGCCATGGCGCGTATCTCAACGCCTAAGACTTTATGTTTCGGCGGGCGTTCCAGGTAAAACCCGATTGCCTGCAGATAATCCTTTTCCATGGCAAGACGCTTTTTCTTCCGGGCCGTTTTTGAATCATCTTTGCCAAATTCAATTTCAAAATCAGGAACCCGGCGCAGATATTCAAGCCCTAAAGTAATTGAGGTTTGTTTTTCGATTCCGTTATAAAAATGCTCAAGTGCCAGGTGCCCTGCGCGCCCGATAAAGGACGCCGGGTTTGAAGGCGTGTCATACACGCCTTCGACGTAGCGTTTGTGCCACGCCAAAGGGTTCCGGAGGTACGCCATCAGCGATGAGTAGCTCCAGTGCTTAATCGGATACGAAACGGGTTTCTTTTTCACCCTTTCAGTATAGCTCTCGGGTAAAAAACCTAAAAAGCAGGCTAGTAGCTCCTCAATTTCTTTGCTTTCTGGTGCGTGCGGATTTTGTCCAATGCTTTCGCTTCAATCTGCCGGATGCGCTCGCGCGTTACGCCGAATTCCTGTCCTACCTCTTCCAAGGTGTGGTAAATACCGTCTTCGAGTCCGTGGCGCATCGCGAGAATCTTGCGCTCTTTCGGCGTCAGGTCATTGAGAATTTCATGCAGCTGCTCAACGAGAATTCGGTGCGCTGTTTCCTGGTCCGGCGTCGGGAGCGAATTGTCGGCAACAAAATCTCCTCGTGCTGACGCATCATCATCGTCCGACGATGATATCGGCGCTTCCAAGGAAAGCGTTTCCTGGTTGATTTGTTCAATCTGGTAGATTTTATCTACGTCAACGCCCATTTCGCCCGCAATCTCTTCCGGCATCGGGTCGCGCCCCAAGTCCTGCTCCAATCGGCGCACAATTTGTTTATATTTTGCAATCGTTTCCACCATGTGGACCGGGATGCGGATAGTGCGCGATTGGTCAGCCAAAGCACGCGTAATGGCCTGGCGAATCCACCAGGTTGCATATGTTGAAAATTTAAATCCTTTCGTGTGGTCGAATTTATCGACTGCCTTGAACAAGCCTAAATTCCCTTCCTGGATTAAATCCAAAAGCGAAAGGTCGGATGAGCGCGATGCGTATTTTTTTGCAATAGAAACCACCAAACGCAGGTTTGCGCGTGCCAAAAGATTTTTTGCTTCCTCTTCACCGTTTATGATGCGTTTCGCCAAATCCCTTTCTTCCTGCGCAGTAAGCAGAGGATACTGGCCGATTTCGCGAAGATACATTTGAATCGAGTCGTGCGCCGAACCTTCACCGCGGTATCCGCCGCGCATCACTACCTCATCCGGCACTTCTTCAAGCATTCCGCCGGATTCCAATACATCGACGCCTGAGGAAGAAAGACGCTCATACAGCTCTTCCAAAAACATCACATTCTCCTCAATCGTCGGAAACTCCTTCAGAATTTCATTGTAGGTAACGTATCCGCGTTCTTTTCCTTTACCGATGAGGCGTTCAGCCTTTGCCTCCATGAGCTGGCGCTTCTTGCCTGCCGGCATCTTCGGTTTTGCCGGTTTTGCGGACGCTTTTTTAGCGGCAACTTTCTTCTTTTTGGGAACTATTTTTTTAGCACGAACAGCCTTCTTTTTAGGAAGTTTTTTTGGCTTCTTGCCGGATTTGGTTTTCTTGGATTTTGCCTTTTTAGCCATATTTATCAACGCAATGTAGCTTTATTTAAGCTCCGACGCAAGGCGGTTCAATTCCCCCATCAGCTCTTCCGCCTTCAGCGTGTCGAATGATTTTTCAGCTGCCCGCAATGCCGAGAGGGTTTCGCGGTATTTTTCATGGTACGACTCGCGGGCCAAATCGGCATACACATCAGAGAGCGCCTCTTCTGAATTTCCATTGTCGTGGCGCTCCAGAAAAAAGTCTGCCTCGAAAAGCGCCGCTCTGCTCTCGTCGTTTTGAGCAACAAGTGCCTGCAGCCTTTCTTCACCAACGGCACCTCTTAAAGCCGTTTCGGCGCCCTCTGCCTCATTCGCGGCCCCGCGCTCTTTAAAAAGAAGCATGAGCCCTAATACCAGACGTTCGATGGCATCCGCTCGTGACAAAAACGGTTCCGCAGGCAAAGGAGTTCCGGCAATCTTCTCCTGAGCGCCAGTGCGAAACGTTTCCGGTTTTGCATCCGCGCTTTGAATTTTTGAAAGCTCCGCCTTGACTGCTTCTTCCGGAACCGCCAAGGTTTCCGCAACGCGTTTTACGAAATGCGCCTGGTCGATTTTATTTTGAATCATACCAACGTACGGCAATACCGTACGGGACACTTCAAGCCGGAATGTTCGCGGGTCGTACTTCGCGTCAGTAATGTGGGCGATATAAAAATCAACCACGTGAAGCGCTTCCTTTATGGCAGTTTTGAAAACGTCCGGAGTTTTTAAAAGTAAATCCGCCGGGTCCTGGCCTGCCGGAAATTTCGCAATTTTTACGTTCATACCGAGCTTCAGCGCAATGCCGGCCGCGCGACCCGCCGCTGCAATTCCCGCTCTATCCCCGTCATATGCAATCAAAAGGTTCGGGGTATAGCGGCGAATCAGCTCCGCATGTTTCTCGGTAAACGAGGTGCCAGAGGTTGCTACAGAGTTCTTATATCCCGCCTGGTGGCTCATAAGAAGGTCCAATTGCCCCTCGACGAGAATTGCCGCGCCCAATGAACGAATACCCTCTCTCGCGTGCTGAATGCCGTATAAGGCCCGTGATTTATCAAATACAGGGGTTTCAGGGGAGTTTAGGTACTTTGCCTGAGGATGCTTTGGGTCATCCTTAAAAATGCGCCCTGAGAAACCGATAATTCGCCCTGAAATATCCTCAATCGGGAACATCACGCGTCCTCGGAAACGGTCGTACATTTTCTTCTCGTTTTGTTTACCCTCTTCGGCATCGGGTTTTTTTACAAGACCCGCACGCTCCAATACGGATTCAGAAATACCTGAGCCGGTGAGTGCGCCATACAACGTTCGCCAATCGGCAAGCGCGTACCCGATTTTCCAATCGGTAATCGTTGAATCGGTAAGTCCGCGCAATTTCAAGTATGCCTGTACCTCCGGAGTTTCTTTGAGATTATGTACGAAGAAATTTTTAGCTGATTCAAGCGCTTTAAACAAAAGTTCCCGCTCGCCGTCGTTGCCTTTTTCGTACACCAACGGCACGCCGGCTTTGTCTGCAAGCAATTTTAATGCGCCTTTGAAATCCATACCTTCCATTTCCTCAATGAAGGTGAACATGTCTCCGCCTTTGCCGGTTGAGAAGCAATGGTACAAACCGCGGTCAGGAGAAACGAAAAACGAAGGAGTCTTTTCTTTAGCAAACGGCGATAATCCTTTCCAATATTTCCCCGCCCGTGTCAGCTTCACGTACGGTTGAACAACGTCAACAATCGTGATTTTCTCTTTGATTTTTTCTACGGTGTCGCTCATGGTTGTACAAGCTTCAGAATATCTTCAAAGTTCCTGAATGAATAGTCGGCTTCAGTCGACTCGCCCCACACTAATGCGGTTTGCATCCCCACCGTACGTGCAGGAATAATATCCGCCTGTATTCTATCCCCCACGTACAAAATTTTATTAGCCGGCAACCCTGATTTTTCGATTATAAGCCGATACCCCTCGAGCGCGGGTTTCCGCTCCTTCACCTCATCACCCGACAGGAAACGAGTGAACCAATCGGGGTTTATTTCCACTATTTTCAGGCTGGTGCGCGCTCTGGCGGAAGATGCATTAGTGAAGAGCGAAATCGGCAGAATGTTTTTCAGTTTTTTAAGCGTGTCGGTTATTTTCGGTTCCGGACTGTAAAAATCTTCCTCCTTTAAAGCGGTGAAATGATTCTGCCAAAAATCCGAAGGTAAGCCCAAAGAAGTGAAGAGAGCGGAATACGTACTCTGCTGTTTATACAAGGTTTCAAACTCTTCTATAAGTCCGTCGGTTAACGGCTTCCCCACCGCATGTGCGTATGTTTTGTGAAGCAACTCCTTATGTGCCCTCTCAAATTCCGGCGTATGAACAATGAGCGTCCCCTGCATGTCAAACCAAATATGTTTGATGGCAGGCATATTTACGAACCGATAATACTACCGCCATTCGTGGGTGCGAGACTGCGGCCATACGCAATTTCGCGCATAACGCCAAGGTCGTTTCTGTTCAAAAAGACTTCAGTTCTCTTCGAGTAATCATACCGGTTAAGCGAGCCCTGATGCGGAAGCGCGAGCCGGAGACCGTCATGGCCGAACTCTATACCAATCGCGTATCCCCTCTCTTCGTCGTCCCATCCGTCGTAATCCTGGATCGAATAGACCGGGCCCCGCTGTATTTGTGCAATGTCGCGGATAAATTCTGACGGTTTTCTTTGCTCGTTTCCTATTAGGCGAGAGAGGTTATTCATAACCCATCGTTCGCGGGATACGGAGGAATCTTTTTTTTCTTTTTCTTCGGTGAGATATCCGAGCAGAATTTCTTTAAAATTACCCCCGCTT
>CAZPUX010000045.1:0-5628 GCA_964589865.1 uncultured Candidatus Saccharibacteria bacterium
AGTACACATGCATGGGGTGCATGTAGACCGGGTTCGACTCCCGGCGGCCCGACCAGCTCTCGTCGTTCAATGGATAGGATGCCTCCCTCCGAAGGAGGCGATGTAGGTTCGATTCCTACCGAGAGCACTATTCAAGGCCTTCTTCTTTCTTCCAATCAGGAATCCGCCATTCTGTTGATGTGGTTACCTGGCCGTTATGTCTCAAAACAAATTCTTTCAATAACGCAGTTTCTTGGTCCCATCCTGCCTTGGAATGCTCATAATCATCCGGTCCGGGGATAGGCGGACAAATTTCTTTTATTCGTTCGGTCTCACTTTCAAGAAATTCGGCATATCCTTCAGCGAGAGCGATTGTTTCAATTCCGGGTTTATCGTCATTGCCCATGCCACGCGGACCCGTTACGTGGTCTAAAGCCTCCAAAGGTGTTTGGGAGCCGATTTTCTCTACAGCAGCATTAATACGCCCTGCGATAAGAAGAGCTTTGTCTACAATTGCCGGATCGATATCTTTATCCGCGGATTCCCAAATTTTTGAAGCTGTTTTAATTGTTGAAACAGTACTTATCGCTATCAACTCTATATACCGGTTTAGAACCTCGGGGCTCATTGCATTCATGCTTTCGTGTAATAAATGACGCAGGTCTGTCTTGTCCATGGAAAGGAATTTCTCTAACCTTCTGTGCGGGGTTTTTTGAATGACATCGACATATTGGCGTATCAATTCAGGCGAAACGTATTCGTTGTTTCGAGGGTTTGTTTTATCGTCCCGGATAACATGATCCCGCGCCATAAATACGGAGGAGAGAACAACATCGAATATAACTTTTGCAGTATCGATGGTTGTAATTTTTTCTATTCTCAAAAATTCATCAATGACCGGTCGCATATCATCGAGCGATAACGCTTCTCTCGCTTCGAACGGAATTCTCCATGACCACGAACCAACTTCGCTTAAGATTGATGCGGGTATTTGGGAATTCGTAAGAACATGTTCCAGGTCGGAAATTATTTTTTCGAATAATTCTACGGTCGTTTTACCATCTGTTTTTGATGTCTTTAAGAAATGAGGGAGGTCGCGGTATACAAGCTCTGCAGCGACTCTCGGAGGAAGTTTTTCGGTTACCCGGCGCGCAAGCGAAAGACACTTTTCAAAATCTAAGGATGAAACCGGTTCTTCGGACCGTTCAAAAAATGAACCGCCAAAATTACTTATTAAAAGCTCTACATCCTTCGGCGCAAGGTCGAAATGCCGCACGAGGGCCAAAAGGTGCCTGGGCGTATAGCGCGAACCCATCGCATCGATAAGTTCGCCGATATATTTCATTATCTTTCCGCGATGCTGATCTTTTGCATCCGGTAAGGTAAGGCCCCTGCCCAAAATTCCCAAACGCTCTTTTATTTTTGCAAACTTCTGCGGGGTCATGTCGCGATGGTCATCCGGCGGAATGCCTAATGTCATAAGATTGAGCATCCGGCACGCTTCGATAAGTTCGGTCGGACTTAAATGTTCCGCAGATTTAGCTCGTATCACAGCGGGCAACGCGTACGCCAGTGCTTCGTCACGCACATCGGCAGGGAGTCCGGCAACCCCTTCAAGGAGAATATTTATGTGCTGTTCGGTCAGATGTTCGCCGAGCTGAAGAAAGACCGCAGGAACTGCATAGGCAGCAACAGACTCAGGTTGGCTAGACGGAGATACCGTGGCAATCTCGACTAATTTTTCAATTTTTGAAACGTTTTCCAGGATAAGGTCTTGAGCCTTTTCGCTAAAATAGCGAGGCTCAAAATCGGGTCCTATCCAGACGCCGGGGTTGAAACCAAGCGCCAAGAGTCGTTTCAGCTCGTCGCTGTCCGGATAGCGTTTTTCCAAATCCGCTTGCGCCTGTTCCCTTATATTTTCTATCCGTTCGCTCCACGCCCGAAACCATACACCGCTTACGTTTTCCGATGGTTTAACGGAATTAGTAACCTGCAAACTCAAACTATTCGCTTCCGAAGAATTTCCTCCCAGTTCGACAAAAACGCCTTTCTGTTTCCAATACTTTGCAAACCGTTCAAATTCTCCCTTTTGAAGTAGGGAGGCTTTGGAAAGCACGGGCCATCTCATGTGTTCGCCGCCATCTTTGAGCCACCCAGACAACTCTTCGTGAAGCCCCTGAAGGGGTGCGCTCCAACCCCCATTGCCTTCGTCGCTCCTTCTTGTCTGTACTGGCTCTCTTTTGCTTCCCGGTTCCGACATAGCGTTTTAGTTGTGGAATCCTACTCCTCCGGGAACGGCACTGCAAGTTTCAGGAATGTACGATAAAATCACCCCTTTGGGCGACTAGCTCAGTTGGTTAGAGCGCTCCCTTCACACGGGAGAGGTCAGGAGTTCGAGTCTTCTGTCGCCCACAATTATTCCCGCGCCATCACTTTCAAATGCGAATCGGGTTCTGACGCTTCGGGAACAGGTTTGAATCCGAATTTTCCTGCAAGCGCAATCGAGCCTTCATTTTGAGAATTAAATATCGCCCATAGTTTTGCTTTCGGAAACGCTTTCAGATATGTATCAATGCAGAACTGCACAAATCCTTTCATGTGTCCGCGTCCTCGAAACGGATTGTAACTTCGGTACGAAACGGTGTGCCAATCGCCGGCTTCAGCACCAAGTTCCTTTTCGTGAGCACGCTCTTCATCAGAAAGATATTTCATAGATTTTGCGCCCAAGGGTTTCGGTCCGAACCAGCAGATTGCGGTTAGGGTGTCGCTTTTCTCATGCATTAACGCAAACGGCATTCGACCCTTTGAGTACCATTCTTCGTATGAGCCTTCGCCGAAACGCTTTTTGTCAGAAGTATTTTCCTG
Source organism: uncultured Candidatus Saccharibacteria bacterium (assembly GCA_964589865.1). Classification (GTDB taxonomy): domain Bacteria; phylum Patescibacteriota; class Minisyncoccia; order Phycocordibacterales; family Phycocordibacteraceae; genus Phycocordibacter. Next base: position 2,845 of record CAZPUX010000045.1, read on the forward strand.
CAATTCCAAATCATCCTCTGAAAGCGAATAGTGTTTTACTTGTTCCGCCATATGCCTATCAAGGCCTGCAACGATAAGAAAAGAATCCCCGTCGTCCGAAATTGCTTCCGCTATCGGAATGCTTTCATATAATGAAAGCGGGAACGTGAGCGGTTCCTGAAGCTTGTAGGGCTTGATATCCATACCTAACCGGGAAGCGCCCCGAATTTCTTCCCTGCTTTTGTAAACGCTGCCACTGCCTTCAAAATATCATCTTTTGTGTGCGCTGCCGATATCTGAACCCTGATTCTTGCTTTTCCCTTGGGGACAACCGGGTACGAGAAGCCCACCACGTATATGCCGTCTTCCAAGAGAGCTTTCGCCATATCTGCTGCCAGGCGGTCCTCAGGGAGCATTATCGGGGTTATGGGGTGTTCGGCATCAGACACGCTGAACCCGGCTTTTTTCATCTCTTCACGGAAGAATTTGGTGTTTGTCCATAGGCGCTCTCTGATTTCAGGATGCGCATCAATGTGTTTTAAAACCCATACAGAAACTCCCGCAATACCCGTATCCAGCGAGTTTGAAAACAAATACGTGCGGGAACGTTGGCGCAGAAAATCCGCAATTTCTTTCCGGCAGGCATTAAACGCACCGCCCGCACCGCCAAGCGCTTTGCCGAAAGTTGAGGTAACAAAATCAACCCGACCCGTAACACCTGCATGTTCTGGCGTGCCTCTTCCGGATTTCCCTAATACTCCGGTTGCGTGCGCATCATCAACAAAGACAAGCGCGCGGTATTTGTCTGCCAAATCACAAATTTCTTTCAAAGGGGCTACGTGTCCGTCCATTGAAAATACTCCGTCAGTTACAATGACTTTCAATCGTTTTCCGGAAGTTGCTTTCAGTTTTTCTTCCAAATCGGTCATATCCATATGCTTGTAAATATGGCGTTCGGATTTGGTAAGACGAATCGCATCGATAATCGAGGCGTGGTTCAATTCATCCGTGATAATTGCGTCTTCATCGGTAAAAAATGTCTGAAATAATCCGACGTTCGCCATAAAACATGACGAATACAAAACTGCATCTTCCGTTCCCATAAATTTCGCCGTTGCCGCTTCGAGTTCCTTGTGCAAGGTCTGCGTTCCGCAGATGAAGCGAACCGACGCCAAGCCGAATCCCCACAACTTCAGTGCTTCATCGGATGCAAGCCGAAGCTCCTCGGTTCCCGAAAGACCGAGATAATTGTTGGCGCAAAAATTCAAAAGTTTCTTTCCGGCGACGGTGATTTCCCTGCCCTGTGGGGACTCAATCACGCGCTCCTCCTTCCAGATGCCCGCATCTTTGATTGCCTGTAATTCTTTCTCAAGTATCGGTTTTAAATCGTCGTACATGCTAACCGTTTACTCTAAAAATAATCTTAGGATTCTCATTCATCGATTTTTCAAACGATTCCGGAGTGAATGATTTGAAATCCAGTATCGTTCCCTTTCCTTCCTTGAAGATTTTTTTCCAAATCGCATCCTGCACGCCGTTTGATTTATCCTGGAGTACGCGCTGGGCGATTTGCCAGGTTTTGAATATTCCGCGACCAATGACGCTATGAAGCGTTAGCCCTCGTGCAATCAGCCGTGAAAACTTAGGGATGGTGAGGTTCCCGTCTTTAATTCCGAAAAGAATAACTCGCCCGCCTCGCCTGGTTGCGTCGATGGCGTTGTTTACTGAAGAAAACGGCCCCGCCATTTCAAGAGATATATCTACGCCTTTTCCATAGGTCAATTCCATAATACGCGAAATGACTTCCGGGTCGGATTCCCATTCATTCGCTTTTTCTTTTTTCTCTATCTGAATAGTTTCGTGCGCGCCCAATTCCTTCGCAATCTTCAGGTTATCAGGGTTTACGTCCGCTACGATAATCTTTGAAGCCCCGAAATTGTGCGCCAAAAGTATGGAAAACATGCCGATAGGACCTGCACCGAATATCGCAACGCGCTGGCCCCGAACATCGACTTTAGTAAGACAATGGACCGCATTCCCGAACGGGTCGTAAATTGCCGCTATTTCGGGGCGCACGCGGGACGAATCAATCGGCCACAAGTTTTTTGCAGGTATTTTTACGTATTCTGCAAAAATCCCGTCAATGGTTATCCCGAGGATTGCTTCATTCATGCACACGTTTCCTTCGCCAATTCTGCACTGATAACATCTTCCGCAGGTCACGTGCGAGTCGCCCGAAACCAAGGCTCCCACCTCAACTTTAGCCTTGTTCAGAGAATCAGGGTCCTGATACAAACGCTTCACCATTGAACCCATTTCAACCACCTCTCCCAAAAACTCGTGTCCTGTGATGCGCATCGTTTTACCTTCTTTTGCCAAGGAATCATGCACCATGTCTTTGAATGCGGTGCGATACCACAGCCCGCGGTCAGAACCGCACACGCCTGCGTATTTGATTTTGAGTATCACTGAAAGCGCGTCCTCAGGATTTTTCGCCTCGTCCAAGACCGGCATCGGCACTTCTCGCATCGCAAACCCCTTGCTTGTGTTCCATCCGTCCTTTTCTAGGTCAAACACGAGAGCCGTATTGGTACTCATACTGCTATTTTATACCACCCTCCGAGCAAAAGGTAACCGAGGTCAGGCAGAGAGGCCCCGGTTCACTTTTTTCGTTTCGGTTTTTTCTCGATTTCTTCGTCGCGGACATAGAGCAGTTCATCAGGCAGGCGGAACAATCCTTCGTCATTCCGTTTCTGTTCTATGTAGTGGCCTATAAATCCGACCGAACGCGGAATGATGAAAAAT
>CAZPUX010000046.1:0-5611 GCA_964589865.1 uncultured Candidatus Saccharibacteria bacterium
ATATCGCCCGCTTTGCCGACGCCTGAGACCACTACCGTGCCATGTTTTTTTACTGATGCGTGAATTGCATCAAGCGCTTTGCCGTACGGATTGTCTTTTGGAATATTCAACACCGCGCCTGCTTCGGCTTTCAGAATTTCCGCGACCGCGTCTTTTGAAATTGCCATGCCTGGAATCATACCGTGTGCAATTCCGCTAGCCAAATCAGTATTTGTCTAGTATGGTACGCGCATATGGCAGTAAATCCCGCGAACGGAAACGGGCTGAAGAACAAAAAACCATTCGTGGAGCGTTTTGTGTTATGGATTGGTTCGGTGTCGTCTTTGATTATTCATACGATTTTGTATGCACTCGTATTCGTTACCGGATTTTTGCATTGGTTCCCCTGGGATATGGTCCTGTTGGTATTTACGACTATCATTTCGATGGAAGCAATCTACCTTTCCCTGTTCATCCAGATAACCGTGAACCGCCATCAGAAGGAACTTGAAGAAGTGTCCGAAGACGTTGAAGACATCCAGGAAGACATCCAGGAGATTTCTGAAGACGTGGAAGACTTGGGCGATGACGTCGAAGACATTCAGGAAGACATTCAGGAGCTGACCGAAGAGGAACAAAGCGAGGAAGAGCGCAAAAAGAAGCAGTTAGTGTCTTTGGAGCAACTGACGAGCGACGTACAACGGGTGCTTAAGGATTTGGAGACCTTGAAGAAGCAATAAAGTCCTGTTTTTAGGGCTTTTAATAAAGACACAAAATATTTTTGTGTCAAATTTTGAGTTCCTTGACAGGCTCCACAGTAGGAGTACGTTGAATGTATGGCTGACAGAAGACGAGTTGAGTCAAGCGACCCAAATAGGTACGGTGACATGTCCAAACACGTCAACACGACGGGGCGTGGAGTTGGAATGGCGTGGGGGTTCGGTATGGTTGCCCTTATTCTCGGCGGTATCGCTTGGTTAGAAAGAGATGTAATTTTCCCGCAAAACCCTGACTCAGGCCGAGCTCATAACGCAGATACGGCAACTCCGGGAGGTAATTAAATCTTCTATAGAATCAAAAAAGACGCGTTACGCGTCTTCTTTCTTGTCTAAAAGTTCGAGTCGTAGGATTTTAAATGCCGTGTAGACAACAATAGCAAGGACGATAAAATTGATAAGACTGCTCAAGAAGTTCCCCCATGTAATCGTCGCGCCAAAAAAGTCGACTGAAGCTGTTTTTAAATCATGAACGGAACCCAGCAAGAGTCCCAAAACGGGATTGATGATGTCTGCCATTAATGACTTAACCAAGTCTGAAACCGCACCTCCCAAAATAAAGCCGGTCGCAAAACCAACTACGCCCTGTTCGCGGATAAATTGAATGAAATTTTTCATAGTTTAAATGTTACGTACTTTCTGTTAAAGTATAGCGTATTCACATGAAGGAGGGACTGCATTTTTCGCTTGCACAGGAGCCGTTGGGTGTGTTTTTAGGCTTACCTATAACGGCTTCCTTGATTACGTCCTGGATAGTCGTGGCGATTCTCCTGATAGGCGGGTTCTTTATCGGACGCAACCTTAAGTTGGTTCCCGGAAAAGGACAGGTAGCTCTAGAGGAGCTGATTACGACCCTCTATAACTACGTGAAAGATACGCTCGAAGACGCAAAACTGGCAGAACGGTATTTTCCGCTGATTACCACTATTTTCCTTTTCGTAGTGTTGGCAAATCTTTTGGGCCAATTTCCGGGTATGGAATCAATCGGATTTCATAACGCAGAAGGGAAGCTGATACCGCTCTTTTACCCTGTGAATGCGGATTTAAATATCCCGCTCGCACTCGCCATTATTTCTTTTCTGACGATTGAAATTTCGGGCATCGTGTACCTAGGCTTCTTTAAATACGCAGGCAAGTTCATCGTTAATCCTTTTAAGGACCTTCTCGGCACCTTCATCGGTCTCTTGGAAATCATCGGCAACCTGGCACGCCTTATTTCTCTTTCGTTCCGGCTCTTCGGCAATATTTTGGCGGGGCACCTGCTGATTATCGTGTTGATGTTTTTCGTGCCCTATCTGCTGCCGCTGCCGTTTATGGCGTTTGAGGTATTTATTGCCGTTATGCAGGCGGGCATTTTTGCTCTTTTGACGCTGTTTTTTATCAAGCTCTCGATTGCGGAACCGCACGGGGAGCACTAAGAATCCACACTTTTATCTATAGGGTTTTTGCCTTATACTACGGGGGTACTTATCTTAGATAAGCGTCGTTTTTATATTAATTAATTCAACGTTATGGATATTGAAGTAGCAAAGACACTGGGAATGGCGATTGTGGTGGGCTTGGGTGTTATCGGTCCGGGTATCGGTCTTGGTCTTTTGGTAGGCCGCGCACTTGAGGCTATCGGCAGAAACCCTGAAGCGAGCGGCAAAATTACCGCGAACATGTTCATCGGTATTGCCGTTACCGACGCATTGGCAATCTTTGCCCTGGTTATCGGTTTCATCATCAAGTTCACCTAGAACAGGTTTCATGACCCCATCTGCATCGTTACGGGTCCCAGCAAATTCTTCCTCCGTATCCTTGATACGTCTTCAGAATTTGCTTTCCCGCGCCTTGCATCTGAAGTCATCAAATCAGTTCTAAACACCGCAAAATAAATTATGGACGCACTCTTCTCAGCTTTCGGTATTGATTGGAAAGTGCTGTTGGCGCAGAGCGTCAACTTCGGCGTGCTTTTGGTAGGCCTTACGTACTTCCTCTATAAACCGATACTCAAACTCCTCAAGGAACGTCAGGAAATTATTGCAAAAGGCGTGAAGGACGCTGAAGAGGCAGGAAAGAAAGCGAAAGAAATTGAGGCTGAGAAAAATGAGGTGCTGGCGCAAGCTGCCAGAGACGCTGAAAGCGCAGTAACGAAAGGCGTAAGCCAGGGTAAGACGGAGCGCGCGCAGATTATTGAACGCGCTCAAACGCAGTCGGATACGATTCTCTCTGATGCACGGTTGCAGGCGGACGAAATAAAACGCCAGGCAGAGATTGCGAGCCAAAAGGAGGTTGCAAAAACAGCAATTCTTGCCGCGGAGAAGATTCTTGCAGGAAAATAATATGTCTTTAGCAAACACATACGCAAAAGTCATACAGGATGCAGAAGGAAAACCGAATGTAAAAGCATTCGGAGACTCGCTTCTTGCGTATATGAAAGCAAAAGGCCACATGGCGCTTTTGCCTCAGATACTGAGCATTCTTTCCCGCGCACCTGAACGAGATACGGCGATTGTAAAAGTCCGCGATGCGGAGGATGCGAAGAAATACAAAAAGGAAATCGATGCAACGCTTTCTGAATTGGGAGTGAAAGGCGCGCACCGCACTGTTGAAGAGCCTCGCTTGGTTGGCGGATATTCTGTTCAGGCGGGCGGAAAGCTGGTTGATAAAAGTTTCAGAAGCGCATTAGTAACCCTGTATCAGCAGTCAGTTAGATAATTAATTTTTTACTATGGACGCAAGCATCATTGAACGACTCAAGAAAGAAATCGGTTCGTTTTCCGGAAAAGGAAATCCTGAAGATGTAGGCATTGTACGCACGGTGGGCGACGGTATCGTTGAAATAGAAGGGCTTGCTGACGCGACGATGGCAGAAATGCTTGTGTTTGATGAATCAAGCGTGACTGATGTGAAGGGGGCGCTGAAGCACGATGATGCTTTGTACGGCGTGATTTTGAACCTCGAAGAAGACACGGTAAAAGCGATTCTTCTTGGAGACTCAAACCGCGTCAAAGAAGGAATGATTGTAAAGCGCACGAAACGTCTCCTTTCAGTGCCTGTCGGTGAAAATGTTGTAGGACGCATTGTAAACGCTTTGGGCGAACCGATTGACGGCAAAGGCCCGATTAAGTCTGACAAATCAATGCCGATTGAACGTGTGGCATACGGCGTGATGGACCGCTCGTCTGTGGATACGCCGATGCATACCGGCATTAAGGCAATTGACGTTTTGATTCCAATCGGACGCGGACAGCGCGAACTTATCATTGGGGATCGCGGTACGGGCAAAACAACGGTTGCAATTGATGCAGTCTTAAATCAGTTGAACGAACCCGCAGAATCGCGCCCGATTTGCATTTACGTTGCTATCGGCCAGAAGGAATCAAAAACCGCACGCATTGCAGGACTTTTGGCAGAACGCGGTGCAATGGAATATTCAATCATCGTTTCCGCGCCTGCATCAGCACCCGCTGCATTCCAGTTTTTGGCGCCGTTTGCAGGCGTCACGATTGCGGAATACTTCATGGAAAAAGGAAAGGACGTGCTGATTATTTACGACGACCTTTCAAAACAAGCCGTTGCGTACCGCCAGCTCTCGCTCTTGCTTCGCCGCCCGCCGGGCCGCGAAGCGTATCCGGGAGATATTTTCTACCTACACTCGCGCCTTTTGGAACGTGCCGCTAAACTTTCCAAAGAAAAAGGCGGAGGTTCAATCACCGCGCTTCCGATTATTGAAACGCAGGAAGGCGATGTTTCCGCATACATTCCGACGAACGTGATTTCAATCACTGACGGTCAGATGTTCTTGGAAGCTGATTTGTTCAATAAAGGAACGCGCCCCGCTATAAACGTCGGTATTTCCGTATCGCGCGTGGGAGGCGCAGCGCAGACGAAAGCTATGAAGAAAGTTGCCGGCTCAATCAAACTGAATCTTGCGCAATTCCGAGAATTGGAAGCATTCATGCAGTTCTCGCAGGATTTGGACGCGAACACAAAAAAACAAATCGATAACGGACGGCGCCTTTCTGCGCTCCTGAATCAGAACAAAAATGCACCGATACCTTTTGAACGCCAGGTTGCCGTGATGTACGCAGGTACTCGCGGATACTTTGATGCGTTCGCTCCCGAAAAAATGACTGAAGTTGAAGAAAAATTCCTTTCGTACATGGACCGCGAAGGCAAAGAGGTACTTAGTGCAATCAAGAAAGAAAAAGCGATTTCGGACGCGACCGAAGCAAAACTTAAAGAAGTTCTTCAGAAATTCGTTGATTCCGCGACTTAATTCTCCCCATGGCCTTAAAAGACATCAAGAATAAAATAAAGTCGGTTAATCGTACCCGAAAGGTGACGAAAGCTATGGAGGCAGTGTCTGCAGTGAAGATGCGCAAATCCCAAGGACGCGCTATCACGGGCCGGCCGTATGCAACCGCTGCGCTTTCTATTCTTGAGCGTATGAGTGTTTCACTTTCCGAAGTTCGGCATCCCTTAACTGAATCGCGTGCAGTTAAAAACGTGGCGATTGTTGTTGTTACGAGCGATAAAGGTTTGTGCGGAGTATTGAACAGTGCGGTATTGAAACAAGCCAGCGCGCTTATCAGCTCTCTTGATATCCGCAAAGAGGCGATTACCGTCTATGCATTCGGACGAAAGGGGGTAGAATTTTTTGAACGAAGAGGATATAGCGTGTTGGGTAAATTTGAAAACGTGTCGGATGATGTTCCGCTTTCGGAACTTTCCACCGTCTCGAATGAACTCGCACGCGGGTTTACCGAAAAGAAATACGACCGCGTGTACACGGTGTATACCCGCTTTAAATCAACTTTTGAACAGGAAGCCGTATCGCGAACCGCACTCCCGCTTTCAGTCGAGGCACT
>CAZPUX010000047.1:0-5562 GCA_964589865.1 uncultured Candidatus Saccharibacteria bacterium
GCGATGATTTGTACGTCGCGTTTTACGACACGGGCGCGTACCAGGACCCGCTTGCGTCCCATCACTGCCTCCTCTCCTCCCCTGCAAAAATCATCTGCCACAACGGCGAAGTGAAGTTGGCACGAAGACGTGAAACGAGCGAGGACGTTGGGAAGCAGTTCGGTTGGTGATTATGCTTCCGTTTGTAATTTTCGGTGCGGGTTTCGCTCTCCTTGGTGCCGTAAATATTTTCTTTGCTATACGGAGCCTAAGCACCGGCTACTCATTTTCAGGTCCAAGCTGGACAAGAGCTTACAAAAAAACCAATCCTTCCATATATTGGCAGAACCTCCTGTTCCAGACTTTTGGGGGAGGAGTTTTTCTGATTTTTGGAGCGATTCTTTTGTCGATTGCTCGGCATCAAGCACTTTAAGGACATTTAATAAATCCAAGAGAACCGGGGCGATCCAGGGGAAAGTAGTTATAATGACTTAATGACTAACAAGTTTACACAAGGAGACAGGAGTATTTTTGGAGAGACCGGTGATGAGAGGCCCTCGGTAGGCGAAGCGCGTAAGTATCCGAATGCTCTATCAAGGGAAGCTTTCACGGAAGGAGGATATACTTTTTTGAAGCGTGCACTTAAGCAAGCATTGGACACGGACCAGCCTGTGGTAATTAACTCTGGACGAAATTATCTTCAATACGTTTATAGCGCGGGACAGGGTAATTTTATGGAAGGAGTTACAGTTCTGCAGGGTGACGACAAAGAAGCACTAGATGCATTTAAAGGGGTGGCTGAAAAATACCTTGTTTCGCAAGGTGTGAAGGAGTTGAAAGGGTAGCCGTTTATCTACAAGTCCAACAGAACCGCAGCAATCCAGGGGAAGGCAACGGTAACGTCGGATTGAATGATGTTGTAGTAACTGTCCGTTGAAAGTTTGTCCCAGGTAATTTTTTCTTTACCGCCGGCGCCGGAATATGAGCCGTATGACATAGGCGATGAGCCGATTTCAACAAATCCTGCCCAGTCGCGTACGTCCTCCATTCTCAAGTCATGCTTCAAGGAAGGCACCACGCAAATCGGGAAATCGGCGGCAATACCACCGCCTAACTGCAAAAACGCAATCGGTGCGTCTTTAGATTCCTTGAGGTACCAGTCATACATCAGGTGAAAATAATCTAACCCTGATTTCATAACCTTTGAATCCACGCTTGTGTCCCCTGCTTTTTTGTGCGGGCCGTTGTAGGTGTAGCTTGCAAAAATGTTGCCCATGGTTGAATCCTCAAAACCCGGAATCACTATCGGTATGTTTTTCTCATACGCAGCAAGCGTCCAGCAATCTGCAGGGTTTGCTTTCGGGTCGGGCTGAATCAGTTTTTCTGCAAACAAGCGGCGGAAATATTCATGCGGGTAGGCGCTCTCCCCTTTCTTTTCCGCTTCTTGCCACATCTTAAGTAAGTGCGGTTCCATAATGCGCACGCTCTCATCCTCCGGCAAAAACGTGTCGGTAATACGACGCAGACCCGCGTCCCTCAGTTCCGCTTCCTGTGCCGGGGTCAGTTCCGTATAGCGAGGGATATTGGCGTAGTGAGAATGTGCGACGTAGCGATAGTACGATTCTTCGTGGTTTGCCCCCGTTGCCGAAACCAAGTGCACTTTGCCTTGGCGAATCAATTCCGCCAACATCACGCCGATTTGAAACGACGAAAGCGCGCCCGCCAAAGTAACGACGATTTTCCCACCGCGTGCGAGGTGGTTTTTCAGCCACATTGCTGCAGCCATCGTCGCCCCACCGTTGGTGTGATTTAAGGTTCGTTCCGCGTAGGCGCTCACCGGGTTTTTACTTGCCTTAGTATTTTCTGAAAGCGTGCCCGAAGAAACCCTCGTGTCCGGTTCAATAAACTTTCGAAGCTCAGGTGAAAGCTTGTCTATCTTTTTATCTGAATCATTTGCCATACCGAAATGAATGGTAGCGTACCACCCCCGAGTGTCAATCGACGGCTGAAAGTATGTTCAAAGAGCGCATTTGTTGGTATAACTCTTACGTGAAGAAGAAAAACCAGAAAGTAACTGTAGCGGCGGTGCAAAGCACGGTGAGTCACAACATGGACAAAAATCTCGCAAAGACGGTTCGCTTGGTACGCGCCGCGGCTAAAAAAGGCGCAAAGATAATTTGCCTGCAGGAGCTGTATCGCACCGTCTACTTCCCTCAATATAAGAAAGCTAATAAAGCAGAGTACTCGGAAACCATTCCCGGCGAATCAACACATACGTTTTCAAAGCTTGCGAAAGAATTGGGCGTCGTCATTATTGTTCCCCTGTACCAAAAGGCTACAAACGGGAAATACTACAACAGTGCCGTTGTTATAGATGAGAAAGGAAAACTTTTGCCGACCTACCACAAGATACATATCCCTCAGGATCCTCTGTTTTATGAAAAGAATTATTTTGAAGAAGGTACGAGCGGCTACCGGATATACAAAACGAAATTCGGCACGTTCGCGGTTTTAATCTGCTACGACCAGTGGTTCCCTGAAGCGGCACGCATGGCAACGTTAGCTGGCGCGGACATTATCTTCTACCCCACCGCTATCGGGTATATCGTCGGTCACACTTCAAAAGACGGCACCTGGCATGACGCATGGGAGACCGTGATGCGCGGACACGCAATCGCAAACGGCGTGCACGTGGTTGCGGTGAATCGCGTCGGCCGCGAAGATAAATTAAATTTCTGGGGACGCTCTTTTATCGCTGATTCGTTCGGTACTGTTCTTAAACGTGCAGGCGTAAATGAAGGCGTACTATGCGCAACTATCGACCTCGCGCACAACAAACACATCCGCGAAGGCTGGGGCTTTTTCCGCAACCGCCGTCCCGACACCTACAAATTTAATTCTTCAAAATGAGTCCGGACGATACGCCGAAAGAGCTCGGGTTCCGCATGCCCGCCGAGTGGGAACCGCACTCTGCAATCTGGCTTTCGTTTCCACATGACCCGGAATCGTTTCCGCATTTAGAGGAAGCGCGCGCATCGTTTTTGAATTTCGTCCATGAAATAAGTGAGTCCGAAACAGTGGAACTGCAGGTTCTGGATGAAACTATGCAGCACGAGGTTGCGGTGAAGCTTGCGGAACGGGGCAACAATTTGGAAAATATACGGTTTCATATCCGCGAATACGCGGATATTTGGTTTCGCGATTACGGACCGCTCTTTTTGGTTGAGAACGACCTTCACGAACTTGCTATGAGCAAGTGGGAATTTAACGCCTGGGGCGGAAAGTACGATGCGCTTTTGAAGGACAATGAAATTCCGTACGCGATGAACGAGGAGCTGAAACTGCCGATATTTAAGGCAGGAATCGTACTTGAAGGCGGTTCGATTGAGGTAAACGGCAAAGGAACGTTAATGACCAGCAAGCAGTGTTTGTTGAATAAAAACCGCAATCCGAAACTCACTAAAACCGAAATTGAGGGCTACCTTGCTGATTATTTAAATGTCCGCAACTTTATCTGGCTCAATGAGGGCGTTGAAGGCGACGACACCGACGGCCATATAGACGACATTGCGCGTTTCGTAAACCCAACGACTATTTTATGCGCCCGTGAAGACGATGAAACAAGCGCGAACTTCGCGCCGTTAAAAGAAAATTGGGAGCTGCTTCAAAATGCGGTAGACCAGGATGGTAAAAAAATAAACGTGATTGCGATTCCAATGCCGGGCAGAATTCCCGCACACGAGAAACCCCTGCCCGCGAGCTACGCAAATTTTTATATCGGCAATACAAAAGTAATCGTACCTACGTTCGGTACGGAAAATGATGCAAAAGCGCTTCGCATTATTCAGGAAGTATTCAAAGACAGAAAAGTTGTAGGAATAGACGCAACGTATTTGGTGTACGGCTTCGGTACCTTCCACTGCATGAGCCAGCAGCAGCCCGTTCCTTAAACTATTTTATCTCCTTCTTTCGGTATGTACCTTCGGGCCTTCAAGAGTTCTGCTTTTTTCTCCTTGCCTCTCCTACGACTCTCGTCGGCACTCCGGGCTTTTCGTTCAAGTATTTCTCCTGCAATAACATGGGCCTGTAAACCATTATGAATAAACTTACCCGGAGGAACCAACAAGGTACCAATGTGGTAATGGCTTTTGCCTCGATGTCCTCTTATCCCGCCGCCGTGGGTGCGCATAATGGTGTATTAGTCAGCTTCAAACAACTCCGACAGTGACTCCCCTTCCGCGATTCTGTGGATAGCGTCGCCGAATATATCGCCTACGGACACAATTTCAATTTTCTTTGAAAGCACTCGGTCTGAAGAAATGGTGTCGGTAATAAATACCTTTTCAACCGGTGCCGCATCAAGGCGTTCGTTTGCGGGTCCTGAAAGCACCCCGTGCGTTACGGCCGCATATACCTTCGTTGCGCCGTTTGCTTTCAAAAGCTCCGCTGCTTTTGCCAAGGTTCCGCAGGTATCAAGCATGTCGTCGATGATAAGCGCTACTTTTCCTTTTACATCTCCCACCAAGCGAACATTTGCCACTTGGTTCGGCAGTTCCCTTTCTTTGTGAATCAGCGCCAAATCAGCTTTCTCCATCATGCGCTTTGCGTACGATTGGGCGCGCGCAGCACCGCCCACGTCGGGCGAAACCACTACGAGGTTATTTTCCGAAAGTTCTTTTTTGAAAAAGTCCTTAAAGAAATTGATGAACACCGGACGGGCGTACAGGTAGTCCACGTTTGTGGTGCGGAAGAATCCGCCGATAGCGTCGGTGTGCAAATCCATCGCCAAAATTCTGTCGGCGCCCAATTTCTCCAAAAGGACCGCGAACGTGCGGGCAGAAATTGCTTCGCGCGGTTTTGATTTTCTCTCTTGGCGGGCATAGCCGAAATACGGCATCACCACTGTTACTTCGTGCGCAGATGCGCCGTGTGCGGCATCAAGCGCGATAAACAGGCGCGTCCAGTTTTCGGCGGGAGGGTTTGTGGATTGGACCAAAAAGACGTGCTTCCCGCGGATATTTTCTTCAAACTGTACGTACTGTTCGCCGTCCGAAAATGTTTTGAGTTTTATCTTCCCTAACTTTACGCCGAGCCGTGCGGCAATTTTCTGAGCCAAGGGGTCGTTTGAGCCGAGACTGAATACCGCAAAGTTATGATTCATGCAGGGATTATACCCGCCTATTCCTTAAAACCAAAACTCGAACGGTTTATACCTCCCGCAGATACCCCCAATTGTGGAGCTTGTCGGAATCTTCGTACCATCTGTCCCCTATATCGGTCCGATAGAACATGTTCGGTATCAATATGTTTTGTATTCTTCCGTACGCCTGGGCTTGCGCCTGCTTCATGGTAGGGCCTGTACCGACGACGATTGCGGCAACGCCCATGTAGCCTGCCAAAGTCCACTCTCCGTTCACCAGTTTGAGGTCGCCAATGTGCACCCCTTCCCCTACGACGCGTTTTTTGAATACGACCGCGGTATCTTTGGATGAAATTTCAAAGAGCTTTTTATCTTCGTACGGGAACGGCGGAACCACGAGAATAACGCCCACCTGAAAGCCTTTTTTAGTCTTAAGTTCAAAA
>CAZPUX010000048.1:0-5531 GCA_964589865.1 uncultured Candidatus Saccharibacteria bacterium
ATTTCCCGCTTACGGAATCATAGGAAAGAATGCCCCACCCGATACCGCGCATCATTGATACTCCGTGAAATTGCGCAAGCCACGCGTCCATACTTCCGTATTGCGCCGAAAGCGCATCCGCCAGTTTCCCGCCGATAGGGGACGCACCGCCCTCCCACTGCGAAAAATAATGTTCATGCATGCGCATACCGTTGAATTCAAATCCTATTCGGCGCGTTACTTCGCCCAGTGCGTACGCGTTTTTCTCAACGTCTTTCATCAGCTCCGCCTGCACTGTTTCAAGCGTGTTTAAAAATTTTACGTAGCCCTCATACAGTTTGATGTGTACGTCAATCTGCTTTTGCGAAAGCCCTTCCAAAGCTCCAAACGTGAATGTTTTTGGGGTGTACATGCGCTTATTATACAGCTCCGCCATATGTGCTTTTAATGAAAAACCCTCCGGGTCGCGGAGGGTTTTAGATGACGCCTGCTTTCTTCAAGGTTGCGTAGGCGCCGCGCTTGCCGATGGTTTTGAGTGCGCTCGCGGAGAGCGTCAAAATCATGCTTTTGTTGAGTTCAGGTAGGAAAAGTTTCCGGGGCGGAAGGTTCGCGTTTCTTCGTCTAAGGCCTGTCGGATTGTACTGGGTTGCACGAGTTCTGTTCGAATAGCCGCCCCCCACGAGTCCGGTTTTCCCTGTAACGGCGCATACTTTTGCCATAGCCACATACCATAACATGTGCGCCTGGAAAGTTCAAAATCGGGCGTATACTTCCGTTGTCTATGGCTCTCTAATATATGAAGACTGAAACAGGTGGTTCCCGAGAAGGATGCGCGAATTGCCAGTTTGAATTGGTTACTTCGCCTAATAAGGGAGTTGCCGTCTCTTCCTGCATATTGAGAGACCTCAAAATGCTGCAAATGATTTACACCGAAAAACAACTTGCTGCCACCGGGCGATTAAGAAATTTCGGCGGCAAACCCTGCAAGGAAGAAGATCTTAGGGCAAAGATGTTCGGTGTCTAGGATTTCTGAAGATACGCGGAAATAGTTCTCCGTTTCCATGCGGAACCGTCTGCATGCAGGTGCCGGAAGGATTTTTCTATTTTATGAATCGTGAAATACGGTTCGAAGAAATCGCGAAGCGCGTGTTCCGTCCATACGTATTCCGGCGCGCCGATTTCAGGGTGAATATACATGCCTTGCTCGGGACCCGGTGCTTCGCGAAGCAGGCGCTGTGCGTTCAGGTCTTCGTCCAAAAGAAATGATTTAAAGAAAAACCATCCTTCGGGGCGCAACACACGCAGAACTTCGCTCCGCATGTTTTCGCGCTCAGCCTTTAAGAGCACGTGGGAACTCATCATGTCGAGCGCAATTGTGACGGAAGAATCAGGAAAGTGTATAGCGTCCGCAATGGAGCGAACTTCAAACTGAATCGGCAAACCTTTTGCCGCGTGCTTTGCCTGTAAAATCGCCGCCTCTGAAGTGTCATATCCCAATCCGTGCACGCCGAATTCCTTGGAAAGATAAATTAAATTTCTGCCGTTCCCGCACCCTAAATCCACCACGCGCGTCGTGACGTTCAAAAACTTCTTCCCGTAGTCACGCACCAGGTAGCGGGTGAATTTTTCCAAATCCTCAGACTGAACGTCTGAAAGCGCCAGGTGCGTCGGCCGTTTGTACTGCTGGTTCCAAAAATCTTTTTGCTTCGCCATTTTGCTATACTCAACCTATCATATGGACCCGATTACGCTCATTATAGGAATAGCCGCTGTTATCTTCTCTATCATTCTCCACGAAGTGGCGCACGGCTACATGGCGGAACTTTTCGGCGACCACACCGCAAAATATGCGGGACGCTTAACCTTAAACCCTCTTCCGCACATCGATCCGCTTGGCTCGGTTCTTTTGCCCGGGCTTATGGCGTTAACCGGCGGGCCCATGATTGGCTGGGCAAAACCGGTTCCGTATAACCCGTACAATTTGAGAAACCAAAAGTGGGGGGAAGCGCTGGTCGCATTTGCAGGTCCCGCCACGAATATCGTTATCGCGGTAGCACTGGGGCTCGCTATTCGTTTTTTCGGGAACGCCATGAATCCGCTTCTTCTGAATGTGCTGGTGATGACGGTGTTTTCTAATCTTTCGCTGGCGACACTGAATCTTCTTCCTATTCCGCCCTTGGATGGTTCAAAAGTTCTGAAGTCGTTACTGCCTACTCAGCTTGCAATGAGCTATGCCTCTTTGGAGCGGATGACGTATGCATTCGGCTCGGTCGGGCTCATTGTCGTCCTTCTTATATTTGTGAATGTATTGAGCGGGCCAATTTCTAATTTCGTGTATTACCTCTTTTCGCTGATTGTCGGCGCATAGACGGCGGGAGTATTGCGTTTTCCGGGGGTTAATAGTACATTTATACGGCTCCTCGTGAGCGTTTTTTCTTAAGTCATGTCCACAATCAATCAGCTCAGACGCCACCCTCGCAGAAAGAAAATGCGAAAAAGCAAAACCACCGCTCTACAGCGCGGTTTTAATGTATTGAAAAACCGCCCGACCTTCTACCCGTCTCCGTTCAAACGAGGCGTTGCAACGAAAGTAACTACCAAAACTCCGAGAAAACCGAACTCAGCAGTGCGTAAAATCGCCCGCGTAAGACTTACGAACGGCATGGAAGTGACCGCCTACATTCAGGGCGAGGGTCACAATTTGCAGGAACACTCGGTGGTAATGCTACGCGGCGGTCGTACCAAAGATTTGTCGCTTCGCTACAAAATCGTTCGCGGACGCCTCGACACCGCAGGCTTGGAAAAGCGCCGCAGAGGCCGTTCAAAGTATGGCGCTAAAAAGCCGAAGAGCGATGCTAAATAAGTAATCTATGCGACGCAAACTTAAAACAAAAATCCCCGTTGCTCCCGACACGAAATACAATTCGGAGCTTTTGGCGCGTTTTATAAACGTGATTATGTGGGATGGCAAGAAATCAATTGCCCGCCAAGTCGTGTACGGTGCTTTGGATGAAATAAAGAAGATAGATGCAACGCTTGACCCGATGGTTGTGTTTGAAACCGCAATCGCAAACGTTTCGCCGACCGTTGAAGTTCGCTCACGACGCGTGGGAGGCGCCAACTACCAGGTTCCGCGCGAAGTTCGCCCTGAGCGCCGCCGCTCCTTGGCATTCCGCTGGATAGTGGCAGCAGCGCGCGCTGGCAAAGGGAAGCCGATGGCGAAGAAACTTGCCGACCAGTTGATTGCAGCTTCAAAGAACGAAGGAACCGCAATCAAGAAACGCGAAGACGTGCATCGCATGGCGGAATCAAACCGCGCATTTGCGCACTTAGCCTGGTAGTTTTCTCCATATGTACAGGCTCGGATTTGAATACGACAGGTTTTTTCCTCAAAAGCCTGAACACAGTGAGCCGATTCCAGAAAAACCGCTTTCTCCTGCAGCATTCCTCAAGCTCAGTCTGCGTCGTCGTATGGAACAGATGAATGCGGTCCTTGATGACAAGAGCAGAGTTATTAAAAGCGCAGAGATGGCGAAAGCAGAAGTTGAGAAACCAAGAAAGTAATCGGGCAATGTCATTCCCCAAATCGCCTTTTACCTCCTTGCTTTTCCGACTGTAATTCAGTACATTACTGATAACGCTTCGGCGTTTTTATTTTATGGCAACACGCGACTATCCTTTGGACAGACTGCGCAACTTCGGAATTATTGCGCACATTGACGCAGGCAAAACTACTACGTCTGAGCGCGTTTTGTACTACACGGGAAGCCAGCACAAAATCGGCGAAGTACACGAAGGTGAAACAACGACCGACTGGATGGAACAGGAACGCGAGCGCGGCATCACTATTACTGCGGCAGCCGTAACGTGTTTCTGGACGCCGACGGTTGAAACCGATAAGAAAGACGTATCGAAAAAAATTCGTTTCAATATTATCGACACTCCGGGCCACATCGACTTTACTGTTGAAGTAAAGCGTTCTTTGCGCGTTTTGGACGGAGCGGTGGTGGTTTTCGACGGCGTTGCCGGCGTAGAGCCGCAATCTGAAACTAACTGGCGCTATGCCGACGAAGGAAAAGTTCCGCGCATTTGTTTCATAAATAAACTGGACAGAACGGGCGCATCATTTGAACGCTCCTATGCCTCAATTCTCGACCGTCTTACGAAAGACGCGGTCCGTATGCAGATTCCGATAGGGGAAGAAGGTGACCACGCGGGTGTTATCGACCTTTTGGCGATGGATGCCGTGTATTTCGACGGCGAGATGGGAGAAACAATCCGCCGCGAAGCGATTCCTGAAAATCTGAAAGCCGAAGCTGATAAATATCACGCGGAATTGGTTGAAAAAATCGTGTCTGAGGACGATGTTGCGATGAACGCCTACCTTGAAGGCACAGTGCCCACCGTTGCGGAGTTGAAGAAGATTCTTCGCAAGGCGGTTATTGATAATAAAATCGTTCCCGTATTTGCAGGTTCAGCTTTGAAAAACAAAGGCGTACAGCTTGTGTTGGACGCGGTGGTTGAATACTTGCCGTCGCCTTTGGACATTCCGCCGATTAACGGATTAAACCCGAACACCGGCGAGCCGGTAGTGCGACATGCCGACGATTCAGAACCGTTCTGCGCTTTGGCATTCAAACTTCAGACCGACCCGTTCGTAGGCGCACTCACATTCTTCCGCGTGTACTCGGGCTCAGTTTCTGCAGGCTCATACATATACAACTCAACAACGGGCACGAAAGAGCGCCTGGGACGCATCGTGCGTTTGCAGGCTGACAAGCGCGAAGAAGTAAAAGACGTATTTGCAGGAGAAATTGCCGCAGCGGTTGGTTTGAAAGACGCGAAAACATCGCACACGTTCTGCGATGAAGAAAATCCGATTGTGCTTGAGGAAATTAAATTCCCTGAGCCGGTCGTTTCCATGCGCATCGAACCTGCGACCAAAGCCGACCAGGAAAAAATGGGTATCGCACTCAAAAAACTTTCCGATGAGGACCCGACCTTCCGCGTATCTTCAGATACTGAAACGATGGAAACGAT
The DNA here is from genome assembly GCA_964589865.1 of uncultured Candidatus Saccharibacteria bacterium. Lineage (GTDB taxonomy): Bacteria > Patescibacteriota > Minisyncoccia > Phycocordibacterales > Phycocordibacteraceae > Phycocordibacter. The sequence goes on from CAZPUX010000048.1 coordinate 5,020, forward strand.
TATTTCAGGCATGGGTGAATTGCATCTTGAAATTATCGTTGACCGCATGAAACGCGAATTTAACGTGAATGCGAATACCGGGAAACCCCAGGTGGCATACCGCGAAACGATTCAGAAAGAAGCTGAAGCGGAAAACAAATACATCAAACAGACGGGAGGCAAAGGTCAGTATGGACACGTGGTTATCAAAATCAAACCCTTGGAACCGCTGGTTGAAGGAGCAAAAATCAAAAACAACGTCAAACGCTACGACCACTTCGAATTCGTCAACAACATTAAGGGAGGCGTTATTCCGCAGGAATTTATCCCGGCAGTTGAAAAGGGCGTGAGGGAAGCCATGGAGCGCGGTATTGTTGCCGGTTACAAAATGGAAGACATATCGCTTGAGTTGAATGACGGTTCGTACCACGACGTGGACTCATCAGAAATTGCCTTTAAAATCGCCGCTTCACAGGCATTTAAGGATGCCGCAGCCCGCGCGAAGCCTGTTATTTTGGAACCCATTATGCGCG
>CAZPUX010000049.1:0-5447 GCA_964589865.1 uncultured Candidatus Saccharibacteria bacterium
ATGGCGTATCCGTCCGCTTCAATCGGCGAGATTGAATACGTGCCGGATGCATTGCTTGTATCGTTTTCGCTTAATTTATAAATCGGCGTCCCTCCTGCGGAAGTCCCGATTGTTTTTGCTCCGTGAATCGAAAACGGAACATTCGGCAAGGGCGTGGGACCTGCGGTATACGAAAGCGACCAGTCCAAAATTTCCGGCGTCCAATCCGGATTTGTTGAATTCAGCGTCCCTTTTATTTGTATGCGACCGTACGTTGCGGCGGGCAGGGCTGAAATATTTACGGGCGAGCTTGAAAAACCTGCGCTGTTTCCGGGAAGCGCCGAGTTTGGAATGAGCACGTACTGCGCGCCATCCCAATAATAGAGAGAAGTGAGAGCAGATGCCTGCGCAGATGTTGAAGCGGTCCAAGAAAGCGAATTCCAGTTTGCAAGATACGCCGGCGCTACGTCAGCCGAATTTGCAGAACCCGCTCCGGGATATGCGCCGGCAGCGCCCGAAAGACGCAACGAACCGCCCGAAACCGTTGCGCTTGAGGTTGAAAATAATTGCGATTGATTTGAGAAGGTGTCAGAAAATGTACCCGGGCCTTTGGGGCTCCACGTTGAAACCAGTAAGGATCCCAAGGTGTCGATTGAAAGCGAAAGCGTGGTAGTTGTCTTGTTGACGACCGTCACGTGACCCGGGTTCGGGTTAGGATTTGCAACTGTCGCATCGTATGTCTGCGCCGAGGAAAATCCCGTTTTTGTAACGGTGACTTTATATCCTGAAGCGGGCGGAGTGCCGGGGAAGGCAACCGAACCGGCCGTTCCCGTGTCGATAGAGACATCGACCGCGGGAGAAGAAGCGTGAACGATGCGGACGGTCGCTCCGGAAACGGGAGCCGCAAGCGTATTGAATACATTCACGCGCAAGGTTCCGCCTGCGGCAAGCGTTTCCATTCCCTTCGGCGAAATTCTTGTGACGGCAAACGTCGAACGAGGTTTGTCGCGTATAACCCAATCCGCACTGACTTTCACGCTCTTATAATCCGCGGTAACGGCGTTCGTGTCGGCCGCATCTGACCCGTCTACGGGATCGTCGATGTACTGAATTAACGTCGATATCGTATACGTGATGCCGTTTAACGTTTTTTGCTCAACCTGCGGGATTGTGCCTGAAGGGATTCCGTTTACGGTACCGATTGAGTCGTACGCAAGACCGCGGATATATTCAATGCGTTCATTCACGAGCGCATTCGCGCCGGTTGCGGCTTTCGTCGAAAAGACGAGGTCGATGGAGATTTGAAACGCCGCGAAAATCGCGAGGAAAATAATCAAAACCATCGCGGTTCCGACCACGACTTCAATCAGGGTCATTGCTCGGAGCGCTGTGCGGGTATTAAATTGCATTTGAAAGCGAATAAATGGGCGCAATCATGGAGAGCGCAAAGAAACCGACGCCGGCGCCGATGATAATCATCAAAAACGGTTCGACAATAGTCGATAAATCTTTTGTTTGGCGCTCGACGGAATCTTCGTAGAACGTTGCCGTTTCTTTGAGCATATCCGACAGCCGTCCTGTCTCTTCCCCTACCGCAATCATTTCCGAAACCAGCGGCGGGAACAGATTCGGATATTTTGCAAACGGAGCCGAGAGCTGCCCGCCTTTGGTTACCGCCGTCTCCGCTTCCGCAAGAACTTTTTTATAAAATGCATTATCCAAAACGTCGCGCGTGATTGAAATCGAAAGAATCATGTCGACGCCTGCAGAGAGTAGCGAGGAGAGCGTGCGTGCGGTGCGCGCCGAATTCGTTTCCTGAATCAGTCCGCTGATGACGGGGATTCGAAGGAAGAGCCAATTCGATGCCAGTTGCCCGTAGGATGAACGCAACCCTGCCATAAAGCCGAAAATAATGGCAGCGAGCGCGACCAAAGAAAGAATCGTGTTTTGGGTGAGAAATGCGCTGGCATCGATAATAAACTGCGTCGTCGGCGGAAGTTGCGTACCCAATTCTTTAAAGGTCGACGCCAAAGTGGGCACGACATAAATGAGCATCAGAATCGCAATACCGACCATCGCCACCAAGACTATTGAAGGGTAAATAAGCGCTCCGCGGATTTTTTTCGTGAGGTTACTGGCGCGCTCCATCTGCATACCCACGACGCGAAGCGATTCGGACAACTTTCCGGATTCTTCGCCGGCGCGCGCCATTGAAATCATTAAGGATGAAAAAACCTTCGAATATTTCGCTAAGGCTCCGGAAAATGTTCCTCCGCGCTTCACATCCGCAATCATCGACGCAAGAATTGCCTTGAGCCGGGGATTTTTTGTCTGCCGCTGCATCACCGATAACGCGCGCGATGTCGTTAATCCCGCATCAAGCATGGCTGCAAGATTTCTCGTCATCATGACTTTTTCGTCCATCGAAACATTGTTCATCGCCTCATTGATGAATGAGAGCGAGAGAAACCGCATCGGCGATTCTTCAACAATATCCAATACTCTGTCCCCCCGTTCTTTGATGTCGCGGTAAATCTGAAAACGGTCTGTCGCTTCCAGTACCTCGCGATATTCATCGCCCTCTTTCCCCGCAATCGTTACTTTGAATTTCATAGTTCCTTACTTTTTTACTCCGAAACAACGCGCATTACTTCTTCAATCGTTGTTACGCCAAGAGCCGCTTTGTAGATGCCGTCTTCCGCCATCGTAAGCATTCCTTCTTTTTTCGCTTGTTCCTCTATTTCTTCCGCGGTTGCGTTTTTTATTATCAAATCGCGTATTGCGTGCGTTACCGGCAACACTTCATGGATGCCGATACGCGAACCGTAGCCGTCGGCGGATTCCCCTCCCTCTTTCGGCTTGTAAAACGGAACTTGTTTCAGGGTCGCTTTCGGAGCTATTTTTTTCTCGTCCCTGAGTGCGGAAAGGACGCGTTCAACATCAACGAGTTTTTCAAGCTGTTTCACTTCATCCTCGTTCAATGTGTATTCAACATGGTCGGGGCGAAGCCTTCTGACCAGGCGCTGGCCGACGATAACGCGCAGAGTTGAAACGAGAAGAAACGATTCCGCACCCATATCAACCAAACGCGGAATCGTCGCGGACGCTGAATTGGTGTGCAAAGTAGAAAGCACCAAGTGGCCCGTCAAAGATGCATTGACCGCCAACGACGCCGTTTCCGTATCGCGGATTTCCCCGACCATAATAATGTCGGGGTCCTGGCGCAGAAGCGAACGCAATCCGTTTGCAAATGTGAAACCGATGTCCGGTCTGACCTGCGTTTGATTGACGCGCGCCATCTGATATTCAATCGGGTCTTCAACGGTTGAAATATTTACGTCCGGCGTGTTTACGATATCGAGAATCGTGTACAAGGTTGTTGTTTTTCCTGAACCCGTCGGACCCGTAACCAAAATCATGCCGGTCGATTGTCTGGTCGCGTCATGAATTCTCTCAAGTCCGAGTCCGTGAAAGCCCAAAGAATCGAGGGTGAATCCGCCGCCCCCTTCGCGGAGAAGACGCATAACGGTTTTTTCTCCGTAGTACGTCGGCAAAATTGAAACGCGGAAAGAAACGCGTTCACCGTCGGCTTCTATTTTGAATCTGCCGTCCTGCGGAAGGCGTTTTTCGTCGAGCTTTAATCCGGAAAGCACTTTGATGCGCGCGGTAATGCCGGGGGCGATATTTTTCGGCAACTCCATTGCATCATGCAATAGCCCATCAATGCGGTAACGGATTAATAGCGCGTCTTCCAAAGGTTCAATGTGAATGTCGGATGCGTCCTGAATAACTGCGTGGCGCAACAGCGTGTCGACAATCTTCACCACAGGCACGTCTTCAGCCAATTTCGCCAATCCCCGCTCGTCGAGGTTGGCGGAATCGCTCATCGACAATGACGCGTGCTTTATGATGTCGCCGAATTCCTCTTTGAGGGTCTTTTGGTAGAGAAGGAGCGCGTTTTTTAAAGATGCCGTATCTGTAAGCCGAACCAAAATCTTCAACCCTACTTTCTTTTTTATGAAATCAATCGCCGAAAGGTCGTTGGTATCAAGCATCGCTACTTCCAGTGAGTCCGCATTCTTCTTATAAGCAACGACGTTGTGCGTGCGGGCAATCGGCTCAGGAATAAGGGAGAGTATCGAAAAATCGATTTTTGTGCCGGAAAGTGAGACAAACGGTATACCTAATATATGTGCCTGCATGCGGCGCAGGTCGTCCTCGCCGATAGCGCCGAAAGAAACCAAGGCATCCCCCAGGGGCTGGCCTTTTTCTTTCGCCAACTTCTCAGCACTTTCAACATCCTTCCGGCTTACCAGGCCCGAATCAATAACGAACGTCTTTAATTGCGCGTCCGGAGTGTTCACACATATAAGAGTAGCATCGGAAAACTCTATACGACGCTTATTTGCAGCGTTTTAGGGAAAAACGCGCAGAACGTTTGCGTTCTTTTTCGTGCGAGTATAATAAGGACATGCAAAAACCGAACGCTGCACCAGGGAGAAGAGAAGAAATCACGTCTGAGGAAGGTAAGCGGGTTCTTAATGAGTGGCTTGTTCAACTGCAACAATCGGAACAACGGGTAGAAAACCATTTGTCGAGTTACACAGACGCCTCAATCGCAGAAGCTCGGCGTCGCATCGACAAACAACGAGAAGATGTACGGGTAGCTCTCGGTGCGATGGATAAGGTAGACAATAGCCAAATACCTCAACTTTTGGTGGGAGTATTGCGAAGCATGAATATAGAGAATTCATTGTTAAACATCCTGGAGGTCGACCCTAAAAAAGTCTGGGATAACGGCGCGGGTAAGTCTGTGAAGTAGATTGACAAGAAAATACCCACGATGTATCATCGTTGAGTTGAAGTTTCCCTCCCCTCGGGTCCGCGCATCGCGGGCTCTTTTTATTTCTAGGGGGACCGATACTTGAAAAATAAAAATATGTTCGACTTAAAAACAATAAATCTCGTCATCGACCAGCTTTCGGAAGAACGCGGCGTACCTCGGGAGAAAATGATTGAAGCAATTGAAGGCGCCCTGGCGACCGCATACAACCGCGAATACGGTAAGCGCGGACGCGTGGTGCGCGCGCACTTTGATATGTCATCCGGCAACGTTGATTTCTACCAGGTGAAAACAGTCGTCGACCCTGACGAGGTGTACATGGACGAAGTGGATGAAACGGGCGAAGTAAAACACAAACCGCACGCTGAAGAGGTTGAGGGCGACGAAAAGGTTCACTACAACGAAGAAAAGCACCTGTTTCTTGAAGACGCAAAGCGCATCAAACGCGACGCAAAAATCGGCGACGAAATAGTATTCCCGCTTGAAAAGAAGACCGATTTCGGTCGCATTGCAGCGCAAACCGCAAAGCAGGTCATTATGCAGAAAATCCGCGAAGCTGAACGCGCATCAGTGGTTGAAGAATTCGGCGGGAAAGAGGGCGACATCGTGCACGGTATCGTACAAA
>CAZPUX010000050.1:0-5423 GCA_964589865.1 uncultured Candidatus Saccharibacteria bacterium
GTTCGGCATTGATTTCAGTAAGTTGTTTATCGAGCGCAGCGTATCCGGGCAGTTCTCTCAAATGTTTTTCTGCATCGGGGCCTGCTTGCGCTTTTATGCCCTTATCTCCGACCACAAACAGCGGCGGACCAATGGTAGTTTTAGGCAGGCGAGTTATAGGTCCTTCCGCGTTCTCAAGCGAAGATCTGACGTCGTCTTTTATTCTCTCTGATATGCTTCCAAGTTTTTTTGAATAATGGTGAGTTGCGGTAAGGCGTTGCTGAAAATTATTTATTTCGTTTAAAAAATCTTCTATGCCTTTTGAAGCATCTTCAAGCGTCTGTTCCATAAATTCACCGCCTTCCTTCATCATGCGCTCCATACCGCGCCCCATCGCGTCGCGCTTGTCCTTTAAGGTCACCGCGGCGCCGAATTTTTCCCAATTCTCTTTCTTTTTTTGTCGTCTTGCGGCAGCTTCAGTGAGTCTTACTCTGAATGCTTTCGCGGCTTCGCCCACGCCTTTCGGAGCTTCGTTTCCTGCCTCTCCTTGCCTCAAAGCACCTGTTGGTTGTGTCATGGAATATAAAAAATCTTAATGCAGGCATTATACCACTGGAGTCAAATTTCGAACAAAAAAGAAAAAGCGCCCTGATTTAGAGCGCTTTTTGTATTTAAACCATCGGATTAATAGGTGTTGACTCGGGCTCTATAATCGCCTGCCTCAGGCTGGTCGCTTACCACAAACACATTTCTATCGCGATACTCGCCTGCCGCTTCGGCATTAGCGGCGATGCGTCTGCGCAAGGCTTTTTCAAATTCATCGCGGGTAACTCCGTTTGAAGGATTGCCGATTGCCTCATAGAGATACTTGTTGGTACCAACAAGCTGTTCCGCAAGAAGTTTTGCCCACGTAACAACATGTTCGCTGTGGCGGTAATTAAGGACTGTTTTTATATCAATAGGACCGAGCGGGCTTTCCGACATCGGATACACCGCCTGGTCGTGATGTTCCCACATCTTGATTAATTCTTCGGCAATAAAGCGCTGCGCTTCTGCGGTCGTCGGGTAGTGCCCTTTGCGGATTCCGTATTTCGGCGAATCCGAATACATGAATTCAAGCGCATTGTTTGCAATCGTTACGTAGTCAATGAACGGCTCGCGCGTACCCGCTCTCAATGACGGCAATACTTCTTCAATCAGCATATGCTGCTGCATTCTCTGCAAATCTTCGTAGTGACCGGGACGCTCACCGGAAAGAGAAACTGAATTATAGACGGTATTAAAGTCGCGTTCCTGATTCAGAGTTTCCGGAATTGTTTCCATAAAAAGTCTGCGCGCAACGGCAGCCCGGTCGATTTCAATCACCGAAACTCTCTCTTCGTACGGCACGCGTTCGGTGCGCACTCCCCCGGCGTTTCGTTTAAGACCGATAAGAAGAAGGGCGAGTGGAAGAAAAATACCCACATTGAAGGAACGCATCGTTTTTTCGCGGCCCGTTGCGGTAACCGCAACATCTACGCGCCGCTGTTCATTCAAAACCCTATGCAAAAGCGCGGTGTCAGCAGGCGTAAGGTCAAGCGATTCGCCGTGGTTATACGCGTAAATGGTACTCATCGCCGCTTCCTCTGCCGTTCCGCCGTCTCTTGCGAAGCGCGACTGGCGGTAGGTAATATCAGCCAAGCCTGATATCTCGTCAGCAGTGAGATAGTTTTCCGTTTCTCGGAATGTAACGTTGCTGATGCTGTCTACGTCAAAACCGGCGGCCTTCATGGCGTCGAGAATTACAGGCTCCAAATCGCGGCCGCGATTTTCCGCGAGCATTTCATTCTGCGGGTCGCGCGCGCCCAAGGAAGAAGCGTCAGTGGCTTCGTCTGATGCGTTGCCTGTTATTCGCGCCTGCTCAACGTTCAGTCTTCCGCCTTCGGGAGGAACAATGTTCCCATCTTGTCCTATCGCAAGGTTTGCTCCGTGTGCATTCCAAACGGCGGTGGAATTCGTAAGACCAGGCAAGCCGTGGATGATAACCTGATTTCTGATTTGCTCTCTCAATTGTGCGACTAATTCCGCTTTCAGTGCATGTGCACGCGCAGGGTCGGTTTGCTGAACTTCGCGGAACGTACGCGCCCAGTCGTACGGAATATTCAATTGAACGTTAACATTAAAATTCTGCTCGGAAGTGACGCCGACAGACAACGGGAACACAATTGCTCCCGGATTAAAAACTCTGTTTCCATGCTCATCCGTCGTAGCAAATCTGTTGATAAAATCAACGGAAACAACGCGGTTGAATTCATCATTGACTCTCACGAGAAAATCGCGGGCATTGAGCGCATGTTCAACTTGGTGCCCTGCCCGCGCGGGCGTTCGTTTTTCCACGCTTAGGTTTCCAACCGCGGTAAAAAGAGCAAGCGATGCCAAGGCAGCCGTACCGAAAAGGCGCAATTGTTTAGCCCCGGGCAAAGTCAGTGCCCACGAGGGTGCATGTTCTACATCAACAAGCGTACTGCGTATTCGGGTTTCCTCCCACGCATCCCTCCCCGCTTCAATGATTTTCACTCTGTCAGGATTTACTCCATTTGGCGAGAAACCCGAAAAACGGGTTTCATTGATTCGGCGACGTTCAACCATATATACTTATATTATAACCTAATATATAAAAAAAGCAAGTCCCCGGTATCGGGGACTTTTTCGCTCACGTATCTTTCGCTACTGACTACTGGAGCGGGAACGAGAGGTGGCGGAAAAATGCTTCCGCTTCTTTCTTGCCTTTTGCGGTGGTGACGACGGTGACGGCAAGACCGAAAATGTCTTTCAAGTCTTCATCGCTGGTTTCCGGGAAAATCGTGTGCTCTTTGATGCCCATAGTCATGTTGCCCAACGAGTCGATGCCTTTCGGCGATATTCCGCGGAAGTCGCGCGTTCTGGGGAATGCTATGTGAATCATTTTATCCAAAAAGTCGTACATGCGCGCACCGCGAAGCGTTACTTGGAATCCTACGATGTCGCCCTGGCGCACCTTAAACGTTGCGATTGATTTTTTAGCTCCGCGGGCGGCTGCTTTTTGACCCGTGAGTCTTGCCAAGCGGTCTTTAATTACTTCAATCTTGTTCTTGTCTTTGATTTTCCCGACGCCGGTTGAAATAACCACTTTCACCAAGCGCGGTGCCTGCATGCGGTTCTTGTAGCCGAAATCGCCCTTCATTGCGTCGAACGCTTTTTTCTCTGTGTCTTTAGTTACGCTCATACAAGTTCCGATTTACTTTTCTTGGTAATCCTCGTTCGCTTGCCGTCTTTTCTCGTAAATCCCAAACGGGTCCTTTTGCCTGATTTCGGGTCGACAATCATGACGTTTGAAACATGAATCGGGAGCGCCTTTTCAACCATCTGGCCTTTCTGTCCTCCGCGGCGCGGTTTCTGGTGTTTCTTCTTGATGTTGACGCCTTCAACAACTACCTGGTTCGTTTTCGGCAACGCTACGGTAACCGTTCCTGTTTTGCCTTTATCTTTTCCGGCAATCACTATTACTTTGTCGTTTTTTCTGATTTTCATACAGGTACATTAAACGACCTCAGGAGCCATTGAGCCGATTTTCTGATAACCCAAATCCACGATTTCTCGGGGAATCGGACCGAACACGCGGTTTGCTTTCGGTTCGAACGGGTCTTTGACGTTTTTTGAAAGTACCACAACGGCGTTATCGTCGAAACGGATGTACGAACCATCTGCGCGACGGAAAGGTTTTTTCTGGCGCACCACAACTCCCGTAAGCACGTCTTTCTTTTTTACCATTTTGCGGGGTTCTGCAATCTGAACCGAGAACACAACTAAATCTCCGATGGACGCGGTTCGTTTTTTAGAGCCGCCAAGGATTTTGAAAATGCGTCCGAGCTTTGCACCGGTGTTGTCTGCGACTATGACGATTGAGCGATCTTGAATCATATTATTTTACGATTTCGAAATGCTTATTTTTCGAAATGGGGCGGCATGAACGGATAGTAACTTTGTCTCCGATAGCTACGGTGTTGCCCGGGTCATGCGCAAGGTATTTCTTGGTGCGCATCGAGTATTTTTTGTACTTCGGGTCTTTCACGTACGCGGAAACCGCAACCGAAACGGTGTCTTTCATTTTATTCGACATCACAATGCCGATTAAAGTCTTTTTCTGGGGTGCTGTGTTTTGTTTGTTCATGTTATGCGTGGGACTTCTGAGTCAAAATCGTCTTGATGCGGGCGATGTCTTTGCGGATTGCGCGAGCGCGGCGTACGTTTTTCGTGTGGGCGCCTGACATTCCGAAGCGGAATTCCCGAAGCTCGGTTTCCATTTCGGCAACCATTTTCGAAAGTTCTGCCGTTCCCTTTTTTCTAATATCGTTCGGTTTCATATATATGTTTATCGGCGAGTAACGACGACGGTCTTCAACGGCATCTTGGTACCCGCCTTCCTCAAAGCCTCGCGTGCCATTTTATCGTCAATACCGTCAACTTCGAAAAGCATGCGTCCGGGTTTTACTTCGAATACGAAGCGATACGGGTCGCCCTTTCCTTTACCCATCGGAAGCTCGCCTCCCTTCTTGGTCTGAGGACGGTCGGGGAATACGCGAGTCCACACGCGGCCTGTTTTGCCCAATGACCGCGCCATTGCACGGCGTGCGGCTTCAATCTGATTTGAGGTAATCCGGGCGGAAGATGTAGCTTTAAGCCCGTGGGAGCCGAATGCAACGGTGATTCCGCGGGTCGCAACCTGCTTCTTGTCCGGATTTACCCGCTTGGATTGCCACTTTCTGAATTTTACTTTTTTCGGAAACAACATAATTTATTTTGAGCGGTCTTCGAACACGTCGCCCTTGTATATCCAAACCGTAACGCCGATAGTTCCCAAGGGGAGCTGTGCCTCATCGTGCGCGTAATCAATATCCGCGCGGAATGTCTGAAGCGGAATTCTGCCTTTCTTCAATTCTTCCTTGCGGGACATGGATGCGGCGCCAAGCATTCCGGAAACGGCAATCCTGACGCCCTTCACGTCGCGATTTGCGATAACCTTATCAACCGTCTGCTTCATCACGCGCCTAAACGGCATTCTTTTTTCCAATCCTTCAACAACCATTGCCGCAACAACCGCTGCGTTTGATTCCGGCGTTCTGACTTCAATGATATCCAAATGCAATTGCGGCACCGACGACAATTTCATCGATTTCATAAGCTGCGACAAATCTTTCTTCAACTTTGTAGCTGACTCTCCTGAGCGGCCGATAACCATACCGGGGCGCGCGGTGTGAATCTGCACGCGCAAATCCTTCTGCGAGCGTTCAATCTCAACATGAGAGACGTAGTTGCCCTTCAATCGTTTCTTGAGGAATGCACGAATAGCCGCATCAGTACGAATGAATTCGCGGTTTTTCTTTGCGCTTCCGGCAAACCAGCGGCTCTTCCAGTCACGAATGATG
>CAZPUX010000051.1:0-5309 GCA_964589865.1 uncultured Candidatus Saccharibacteria bacterium
AGCCTGCCCCTCCCGACCCCACCCCAGCGCTGTTTCAGAAAACAGCGCTTGCGGTGCTTTGAATTGGTGAGCCAACCCAAAATCTCCTTCGTGTGAGTATTGTAAGTTAATTTTGTGGAGGGGTGCCTGCTCTTTTTTGGCGTTCCTCGATAACTGCCTGCTCAAAAGCGTCGGCATATTCAGGACCTTTCGGCCCGCCGTGCGAGTGAATCGCATTAAGAAAGCGCGGTAGAATTCGGTCGACTAAATCAGGGTCGTTATATTCTTCGAGTATATCCATCAATCCTGCGGCACCTATCTTAAATGCTTCTTTGACGCGCTCTTTCGAAATAAGCCCGGTATCAACCTTAACGGCAATGCTTCGAACTGTGTCGGTTATCGTTTCGATTTTATCAAGTAATTCCAATTTCGCCTTTGTCGGGTCAGGATCTTTATCTGCCATATCGGAATGGTCCCAAAATTAAGACTTCTTTGCAAGGACGCTGTCATGGCATACTAGGGAAATGATTTCGTTTTTCGGGAAGAAAGGGGAGGTTAAAACGCCGATTCAGCTCTATAACACGCTCGGGAAAACCAAGCAGGAGTTTAAACCCCTCTCGGGCAGGTACGTAAAAATGTATACCTGCGGACCGACTGTCTATGATTTTGTGACCATCGGGAATCTCCGAAGTTACATTTTCCCCGATATTCTCAAACGCACCCTGAAGTACGCAGGCTATGAAGTGAAACAAATTATGAATATCACCGACATCGGCCATTTGGTGGGCGACGGGGATGAGGGTGAAGACAAAATGACGGCAGGTCTGAAGCGCGAAGGAATGGAGTTGACGGTTGCGAACATGAAAGTTCTTGCAACGCGCTACATGGAAGCGTTCGTGTCGGATTTGAAGGAACTCAATGTCGAGATGCCTTTTTTGTTTACGCGTGCGTCGGAACATGTGCCGGGACAGATTGCGTTTGTTGAAAGTTTGTTTGCAAAGGGATACGCATACACGATTAAAGACGGCGTCTACTTTGATACTGGAAAATTTCCGAAGTATGGGGTGCTTGGCGGCACGAGCGCTGCGACCGCGCATTCGCGGGTCGGGGTGAACGCAGAGAAACACCATCCGCAGGATTTCGCTCTATGGAAATTTAATCCGGAATTGGGATGGGAAGCGCCATGGGGAAAAGGGTTTCCGGGCTGGCACATTGAATGCACCGCAATGGCAACGCAGTATTTGGGAAAAAGTTTTGATATCCATACGGGCGGAATCGATTTGATACCCATTCACCACAATAACGAAATTGCGCAGGCGGAAGCGGCAACCGGCAAAGAATATGTGCGGTACTGGGTGCACGGCGCATTTATCACCGTTGAAGGAAAACGCATCGGCAAGTCCGAAGGCAACACGATTCGGCTGTATCAAATGAAAGAGCGCGGAATAACTCCGCTCGCATACCGGTATCTTGTGTTGATGACGCACTATCGTTCGCCTATGAATTTTACCTGGAGTGCGCTTGAAGGTGCGCAAACGACGCTTCATCGCGCGCTCCGCATTTTTGCGGACCTGCCGAAGGGCGAGGGAAAAATTCTTTCCGAGTATCGTGCGCGATTTGAAACTACGGTGAACGATGATTTGAACACGCCTGAAGCGCTGGCAGTTATGTGGGAATTGTTGCGCGACGATACGGCCGCTCCCGGCGACAAGCGCGAAACGCTCTTGGATTTCGACCGTGTTTTGGGAATCGGATTCGGCATCTATTCGCACGCAAGCGTTTCCGAAAAGCTTGCCGTCGTTGCCGAGGCCGATTTGCCCGCGGAAGTCCAAAAACTTGTTGAAGAGCGCGAAGAAGCCAGGAAAACAGGGGATTGGGGAAAGGCGGATATGCTCCGCGCAACGCTCGCTGAAAAAGGCTTTTCCGTTGAAGACGGGAAGGACGGCCCCAGGGTACGGCGAGAAGAGGTATTCGATTAATCCCATGCACGCTCTTGCAGAATAGGGGGCATGGTATGCTGTTTCCATTAACGGCGTACACGTTTCCATGAATAGAAAAAATATAAATATTGTGATTATTCTTGCAATTGTTGTCATTATTATTTTTCTCGGTTTGGGTTTTTTGGGTATCGGCGGATTCAACTTCTTTAACCAGGCTCCTCAGGGCCAGCAACAAGGTGCCGACAACGCCTCGGGCGCACAGGCTTTGCTTGCTGAAGTCCAGAAAAACGGCAGCGTAACGGAATTGAAAACCGAAGATATCGTGGTTGGCGAGGGCGACCCGATTGCCCCGGGCGATACGATTCAAGTCAGCTACACCGGTGTGTTGCCGAACGGCACTGTATTTGATTCGACTGATGCTCACGGAGGAACTCCGCTCACATTAGTTGTGGCTGCCGACGGAAGTTTGCACACGCCTGAAGGCGGAGGTTTGATTGCCGGCTGGAGCCAAGGCATGGCGGGCATGAAAGAGGGAGGACAGAGGCTTCTTGCGATTCCGTCGGCTCTCGGCTACGGAGCTAACGCGGTCGGACAGATTCCCGCAAACTCAACGCTTATCTTTGAGGTAACTGTGGTAAAACGAACTCCCGCCGGAAGCGCCGCGAAGTAATCACTGTGGACTCTCGTAATCGTGAGAGTCCAAGAATTACACATTCAACTGTCATAAAAGATATTCAGCGAAACGGCCCCCGGAAAAATGTTTCTTCCGGAGGCCGTTTTGCATTAGATACTTCAAAAAGAATTTACGACCGCGGACCGCGGAGCCTAAAATTGCAGATTGCCGACTCGCAGAATTCGGCGGATTTGCGGTTTCCTGCGTTCAACGCATTTTTCACCGGGATGGTAAGGGATTGGTTTGATTTGTCGATGATTTCTTTTGAGGCAGTCCGCGACGCGTCGCTCTCATTGGTGCTTTTGCCTGAGAAAAACTTCGCTGAACTCCGTAAAACAAAACCGAAACCATAGTTTCGCGCGTTGCGCGCTTGACCGCCTTCTTTGTACCCCGCATAGTTCCTAGAATGAGCGTTTTTTCGTTTAAAACAGAAGGAAACGCACCTGCACACGGGCCGCGTGCGGGAGTCATACATACCCCGCACGGTTCATTTCATACGCCCGCATTTGTGCCCGTTGGAACCAAAGGGGCGATAAAAGGAATTTTTCCCGAAGATTTAAAAGAACTGGTAGGTGCGGAAGTGGCGCTCACCAATACCTATCACTTATTCCTGCAACCCGGCGAGGATGTAGTTGCCGAAGCCGGCGGACTTCACAAGTTCATGGGCTGGGACGGACCGTTGTTTACAGATTCGGGCGGGTTTCAGGTATTTTCTTTAGGCGTCGGGTACGGACACGGCATTTCAAAATTTTCAGGCGTTAGCGACGGGCAGAACGTTACCGCGCCCGCGGTCTTTGATGAAGACTTGGCGACTCAGCATGGAAAGCTGGCGATAGTCGACGATGAAGGAGTTTCTTTTACGTCGCATATAAACGGAGCATTACATCGCTTCACCCCGGAGCGTTCCGTAGAAATCCAGCATAAGCTCGGTGCTGATATCTTTTTTGCGTTCGATGAATTTCGCGCGCCGGATGCGCCGCGAGAAGAGCAGATTGAAGCGATGCACCGCACGCACAGTTGGGCAAAACGTTCGCTTACGGCGCATCGAACGAATGTGTCCGCGCAAAAGGCGCAGGCGATATTCGGCATCGTGCAGGGCGGGCGGTATGCGGATTTGCGGAAAGAAAGTGCGGAAGCAATCGGGGCGATGCCCTTTGACGGATTCGGCATCGGCGGAACATTTTCAAAAAATGATTTAGGCGATGCGCTTTCCTCGGCGATTCTTCCGCTTCCGCCGGATAAGCCGCGGCATCTGTTGGGTATCGGGGAACCCGAAGATATTTTTGAGGGTGTTGCCCGCGGCGTTGATACGTTTGACTGCGTACTGCCGACGCGTTTGGGGCGGACGGGAGTGTTGTATACCGCGGAAGGGAAGATAAACGTACTGAACGAAAAATTCATGCGTGACTTTTCACCGATCGACCCCCTGACGGGCGGATACGCGTCGGAACATTTTACAAAGGCGTATCTCGCGCACCTATTTCGGGCGCGTGAAATGCTGGGACCTATTACGGCATCCTTGCATAACTTGTATTTTTTTGTTTCTCTTGTAAAAAACATCCGCACGTCGATTCTTGAAGGCAGGTTTGATGACTACAGAAATTCCTTCTTGACTCGCTACCTTAACTCCTGACATACTTTCCGCATGTACGGACGGTTTGACGCTGCCTTCCTCGCTTCCTCGTATGTGGAGCGCGGGCGTCAGACACTTTCGAGAATCGAACAGCAGCGTTTCAGAAAAACATCAGATAAAGTTTTAAATCCCGGTCCGAATTTTGACGAATGGCTTGAAGAGACGCTCCAAAAAATTCCCCTTACTCAATCTGCCGCCGCCGGCCTTAAGAGAAGGAGAGCGGAGCGTATGGATACAGCCGTCCGAATGTCATTCGGAAGTTCCCTGTCTCCTGATGAACGTGCGCCGTTTTTGTGGGAAGACGAATTATTTATGCGAAGTCTCTCTCCGCGGGAACTTCGCCGACTCGATACGCAATTTCCTCCGTGTCCGGGATGCCGAGATGACTGAGCAACTTTTTTGACAAAAATCAGGTAAAGTTTTAAAGCGGTTTTTTTGAAAGTTATACACAGCAGTTCCGGCTCTTTCCTCACTATACTTACTACATGTCTGAGGCTATACCTCGGAAGCGGAGAGTCCCATTGGGATTAATGGGCGTTTCCGAGTGCAGTGCAAAACCAGGGGAATATTTCGATGCTGGTCACGTTTTTTCTTTCGATAAAGACACAGTTACGATTATTCAGATGGCGGGTCGGGGAGGAGGCATGATTATGTACCCTCGAGGCAAAGACGGTGTGAAGATCCGCTTGATTTCAAAAAATTCTCAGCCTCGCCTTTCCAACGTCGTACACTTGGCGCCTCATTTTGAAAATTTGAATTCTGACTTTCGCGTCCCCAAAGTTCAACAAGGTTAATACTGCCGCGTTTCCCCTGTTAATCAGGAGTATTGACATTAAAAAACAAAGTGGTATAATATCCACTTATGGCAGAATCTTTAGAAAAAAAACCTATTTCGGCAGTTGGTTTGGTAAAAAAAGGAGTCCGTGCGTTACGCGAGAGTAATCTTGCGAGAAACGGCTACGAAGCTTATCAATTAGGCTCGCGTGTTACGGTGAGCAAAATTCCGCATTACGTAGTTGCGTTCAAAATCGATGACAAAGGCGAACGTCAAATCGGCATTTTGGATGAAATTAATTTTAAGAAA
>CAZPUX010000052.1:0-5252 GCA_964589865.1 uncultured Candidatus Saccharibacteria bacterium
CTACGCGACCTCTTTACGGTTGAGCGATTTCGGATATCACAACGCCAAAAGAAGCCCGGTTCGCATTTCGTTTAACTCGCTCGGAGAATATTTAGACGGTTTATACGATGCAATATCCACGCCTTCAAAACTGTGGAGCGCGCTCGGCGTGTATAAACGCGACAGGCGGATTCAGCTCAACACTAATATTCTTCAGCTTGAAAACGAATTTTACGCATCGGTGCGCCCCAAGCAGAAAACGCATACGCACCCGAACCAAAGCGTTCTGTGTTCGCTTGCCTGTTCGGGCGTTGAATACGTGGAACTGCGCAGTATCGACATAGACCCGTTTGAACTTTCCGGTATCGGAGGCGATGAGCTGTATTTTCTGCACACGTTCATGCTGTACTGCCTGTTCACCAAAAGTCCGCTGTTTAAAAACGGCGAGCAGGAGGCGTTTGAAGAAAACAATTCCCTGGTCGCGCTTTCGGGACGCAAACCCGGGCTTCGGATTAGCGTCGGTTCGCGAAAGGAAGATTTGAGGCGCTGGTCCCAAAGGACGCTTTCCGGTATGGCTGAGATAGCCGAGCTTTTGGATGGCGCTCACGGGACAAAGAATTATTCCCGCGTTGTTGCACTTCAGAAAGAAAAAGTGCTTGATTCGGATGTAACTCCTTCGGCGCGGTTTATTCGGGAGCTAAAAAAAACCGGCATGTCCTATGCTGCTTACGGCGCCTTTTTGGCGAAGAAAAATAAACTGGAACAAAAAAGCATTTCTTTATCCGCTCCCTACGTTGCAGAGCAGAAAAAACGCGCGGAAGAGTCGCGCATTGAAACGCTCCGGCAGGAAACGTATGACGCCTGGATTTTGAAAGGGTATGAACATCTGGAGCTTTCGACTCAAATCGTCATTCGCGCAGCGCTTTCGCGAAACATTGATGTGCGCGTGCTTGATGATGCGCTCAATGTGATTGAGCTTTCAAAAGGGAACAAGCGCGAAGTCGTGAAGCAGGCGACGATTACGCGTTTTGATACGTATGTAAGCTACGAGATTATGAAGGATAAATACCTCACAAAACTTTTTCTCACGCGCGCCGGGATACGGTCGCCCGAAGGAGAGCGATTTGCGAATTCCCGGGATGCATTGGATTTTTATGCGCTCCGCGGAAAGAAAAAGCTGGTAGTGAAGCCTGCGACGACGAATTTCGGGACTGGTGTTTCCGTCGTAGAACCCCGGAACAGGCAAGCGTATGAACGCGCGGTACGGCGGGCATTTGCGCATGATGAGACGGTTATAGTCGAAGAATTTATTCCGGGAATGGAATACCGGTTTTTAGTCAGTAATGGCCGCGTCGTTGCGGTTTTGAATCGCGACCCTGCGAACGTGATAGGGGACGGAGTTCACACCGTGCGCGAACTCGTGAATATTAAAAACGCTGACCCGAAAAGCTATAAATTGCCGGAAAAGCATATACGATTGGGCGTCATTGAACGCGAGATACTTGCGGAAGGCGGACTCACTTCGAATTCGGTTCCTGCGCGCGGACGGAAAGTGTATCTGCGGAAGAATTCAAACGTGAACGACGGTGGAGACCCGATTGACGTCCCCGATATGGGAGACGGATACAAAACAATTGCCGTCCGCGCGGCGCAAAGCGTCGGGGCGCATATGTGCGGAGTGGATATGATGATAGGGAATCGAAATAAGAAACCCACGGAGAATAATTATGCAATTATCGAACTGAATTGGAACCCTGCGCTCTATCTTCACGCGTACCCCATAAAAGGAAAAGCCCGCGATGTGGGCGGGGCGGTTCTCAATTTCTTGGGCTTTTAATAAAGGCTCCGAAAGAGGAGAAAGAAAAGACGATTAGTATAGAATCTTGGTCTTTTGTTATACTTGAACGTATGCAACACAGTATGAAAAATTACGTTCCCATTGCACTCGTTGCACTTTTGGTCCTTGCTCTAGGCGGCTGGTACGCATTTACGCATGTGTCGGGCCCCCCAGGACCTGCGGCACCGATTTCAGTTATGTATTCCTGCGATGGAGGCAAAAATATTTCCGTGGTATTTCACGCCGGAGAGTCCAAAGCACCGGAGAAGGCGGGCGAGCAGCCGATTCCGACCGGCAGCGTTGATGTGAGTTTAAGCGACGGACGTTCAATAACCTTGGCGCAGACGATTTCCGCAAGCGGAGTACGTTTTGCAAACCCCGACGAGTCATTTGTATTTTGGAACAAAGGCAATGGCGCACTGGTGTTGGAGAATAATGAAGAAAAGAGCTACATCGGTTGCATTGAAGTGGCGTCCGTTCCGGACGGTTCGGATTTATCGCAAATCTATTCAAGCGCTTCAGACGGTTTTTCCTTGAGATTGCCGGCGGGGTATGCCAAAGATGAGTCGTACGCGTACCAGGCAAATCCGAGCAAAATTTTCAGCGGAGTAAAATTTACTGTTCCCTCATCAACCGCTCAAGGGACGAACCTCGGCACGGATACGTACATCAGCATTGAGTCGATTCCGCAAACAAAAACCTGCACCGCCGATTTGTTTTTTGACGGCGCTACTCAGGCAGTTGAAAAGACCGACGGCGGTATGGCGTATTCATTTGCAGAATCATCGGGCGCGGGAGCCGGGAACAGGTACGAGGAAACCGTATACGCGCTTCCCGGAACGAATCCATGCCTTGCGGTGCGGTATTTCGTTCACTACGGCGTGATTGAAAATTATCCGGCGGGCACGGTGAAAGAGTTTG
This sequence comes from uncultured Candidatus Saccharibacteria bacterium, assembly GCA_964589865.1. Taxonomy (GTDB): domain Bacteria; phylum Patescibacteriota; class Minisyncoccia; order Phycocordibacterales; family Phycocordibacteraceae; genus Phycocordibacter. The sequence goes on from CAZPUX010000052.1 coordinate 2,738, forward strand.
ATAAGGCGGCGCTCATCAATCAATTCGACCAAATCAGGAGGACGCTCGTTATCAGTCAATAGGACGTATGAAAATCAAAGCCGTGCATGCCCGGGAAATTTTGGATTCACGGGGCAATCCGACCGTTGAAGCTGATGTCGTAACCGATAATGGCATTTTAGGCCGTGCCGCAGTGCCGTCCGGCGCTTCAACCGGCACGTTCGAAGCGCATGAACTGCGGGACGGCGGAGTGCGCTACGGCGGGAAAGGAGTTTTGAAGGCGGTATCAAATGTCAACGGGGAAATTGCAAAAGCCGTCATCGGCATGGAGGCGGGTGCCCAGCAGGCGATTGACGATGCGCTTATAACGCTCGACGGCACCAAAAACAAAGAGCGTTTGGGTGCGAATGCGATTCTTGCGGTTTCTTTGGCCTCTGCGCACGCCGCCGCGAATGAAAAACGCGTGCCACTCTATGAACACATACACAGCCTCTCAAAAACAAAACCGCCGATAACCCTGCCGATGCCGATGTGCAACATCATTAACGGCGGAAAGCACGCCTCGGGTTCCACCGACATTCAGGAGTTTATGATTATGCCCGTTGGTGCGAAATCATTTTCCGAAAGCTTACGGATGATGGCAGAGGTATATCACTCTTTGAAAAAAGTTCTTGAAAAGAAAGGATACAGTACTACGGTTGGCGACGAGGGCGGGTACGCACCAAACGTTAAAAACGGAAACCGGGAAGCGTTGGAGTTGATTGCGGAGGCGATAAAAAATGCGAAGTACGAGCTTGGGCGCGATTTCGCGCTCGCGCTTGATGTCGCTGCAAGCGAGCTTGGCAAAAGCGGTGCATATCGTTTGGAAACTGAAAATAAAAACCTCGACGCATCGGGAATGATTTCTATGTACGAATCCTTGGTAAACGATTTTCCGATTGTTTCGATTGAAGACGGTTTGGGGGAAGACGATTGGGAGGGTTGGAAACTTTTGACGCAAAAAATGGGCAGCAATACGCAACTCGTGGGGGATGATTTACTGGTAACGAACACTGAATTTTTAGAGCGGGGAATCAAAGAAAAGGCGGGAAACGCGATTTTAATTAAACTCAATCAAATCGGAACGCTTTCGGAAACTATTTCTGTGGTGGAGTGCGCGCAAGAAGCAGGGTGGCGAACTGTTGTTTCGCATCGTTCGGGAGAAACGGAAGACACGACTCTTGCTCACGTGGCGGTGGGGCTTGGCGCGGGACAGATAAAAACCGGTTCAGTAAGTCGAACCGACAGAGTCGCAAAATATAATGAACTTCTACGGATTGAAGAACTGTTAGGCGATAAAGCGATTTTTGCCGGCGGAAGTATACTGGGCGCATAGCATGAAGATATATTTTGTTCGGCACGGAAAAACCAAATACAACGGAACGGGGCGTTCAACGGGACACACAGATATTCCGCTGATTGCCGAAGGCGTGGCGCAGGCGGAACAGACGGCCTCTGAACTCCCGAAAGACATTACGAAAATATATTCTTCTGATTTAATTCGGTGTAAGCAGACGACCGATATTTTGAATAAAAACCTGCACCTCCCCGTTGTATATGATTCCCGGCTCCGAGAACGCGATTTCGGCTCTTTAGCCGGGCAGTTGTGGGCTGAATTCGACCCGGACGGCACTCTGCGGGCTAAAGACGTCCGCCAGGAATATGATTATCGCGAATTCGGGGGCGAATCCGTTGATGACGTCCGAAAACGCCTCTTTTCCTGGATTGACGATGCGAAACAAAAAGAAAGCGGCGAAATCACTCTTGCAGTTACTTCAGCGGGGATTATCCGTACGCTCCACCATTTTGTAAGCGGAGAAGTTCATGAAAAGATTAAAAACAGCTCCGTACACGAATTTAATTTTTAAACTATGGCGCATTTAATTTTAGTTCGGCACGGACAATCAACCTGGAATAAACTCGGCAAGTGGACGGGGTATGTTGACGTTGATTTGACGGACAAAGGCATCGAAGAAGCAAGAAAAGCGGGTGAACTCTTGAAGGGAATTTCCGTGGATAAGGTCTATTCATCCGCATTAAAACGGGCACATCAAACGTACGACGAAATTAAAAAAGTTTTAAACATCCCTCATGAAGCGGTGAAACATCCTGCTTTGAACGAACGGCACTACGGTGTTCGCACGGGACAAAACAAGTGGGAAGTGGCAAAGGACATAGGGGAAGCGGAATTTCAAAATATACGGCGCGGCTGGGATTCCAAGATTCCGGAAGGCGAAACCTTGAAAGACGTGCATGCGCGCGTCGTACCGTATTTTCTTGAAAATATTCTTCCGAATCTTCAAAAGGGCGACAATGTGCTGGTAGTGGCGCACGGAAATTCGCTTCGCGCTATTCTAAAACACGTTGAAAATATCAACATGCCAAATAGAACATACAGAGAGATTTATTGAAAATCATAAATCTGTATTGTCCGGCGAAACTAAACAAGGAGTATTTGCGGCTGGTATATCAGTTGCAATACTGCTGGATTTTCAGG
>CAZPUX010000053.1:0-5250 GCA_964589865.1 uncultured Candidatus Saccharibacteria bacterium
ACAGGAATCTAGTTATCAACCGTCTGAAGGAGGTGGTCTAGACGTCAGTTTTAAAGGTGTATCATTTTTTACATATGACACATTCACATGAACGCGCTCAAAGAGGTTCTTCGGTCTCAAAGCGGCTTGCCTCCTATGGAGACAGACTGATTGAGAGTAAACAGCCCTTTTCCGGGTACGCAGTTGAGGCGGCAGCAGTGGTTGCGAGCATTGTTGAAGGTGCCGGGCATGTTATTGGCGTCACAGGAAGGGCTTTTGCAAGGAGTTTGAGACCTTCTAGGAGCCATTAAAAAAGGCTTAAAAGTAAAGAAAAAACCCCCTCAAGGGGCTTTTTCTTTGTGGGGATAAGTAACACATAAGTGGGGCAGAGTGTCATATCATATGATGTATGTGGGATGAAGTGGGATAACCGCTTTTTCCTTCAGAAAACCCTCATGTTAATAGGCGAATACCAGCACACGCTCGATCCTAAAAAACGCCTTTCATTGCCGTCTAAATTTCGGAAAGAATTAGGCAAGACCGTTATTGTCACTAGAGGATTGGATCATTGTTTGTTCGTATTTTCTGTTTCAAGCTGGAAAAAACTTACTGAAAAATTTTCAGAGCTTTCAATCGGCTCCTCCGACACCCGCGGATTTAATCGATTCATGCTTTCCGGCGCAGTTGATGCGGACGTTGATACTGCGGGACGCATTTTAATTCCGGATTATCTGAAAGATTTTGCAGGTTTGAAAACGGATGTGGTCGTAGCGGGTGTGAACGATCGCGTTGAAGTATGGGACAAGAAGAAATGGGAATCATACAAACAGCAGATTGAATCGCAAGGCGATGCGATGGCGGCGAAATTGGGCGAAATCGGCGTCATTTAAATTATGGATAAAAACAAACACACCACCGTCCTTTTATCCGAAACTGTTGACGGATTGCAGTTAAGAAAAAACGATACAGCTATTGACGCAACAGTCGGCGCGGGCGGACACGCCGAACTTTTGGCGAAAGCGATAGGGAAGGGAACCTTGGTCGCCATTGATGCAGATGAATCGTCTTTGAAACTTGCAAAAGAAAAACTCGAAAATACTTCAGCGAAAGTGATTTATCTTCAGGGAAACTTCAGGAATTTGAAAGCACTTGCGAAGGATGCGGGCGTGACAAGCGCTGAAGGAATTATTTTTGATTTGGGATGGCGCGCGGAACAGCTTACAAGCGGACGCGGATTTTCCTTCAAAGCCGATGAGCCGTTACTCATGACTCTGGCGTCTTCTCATGAAGGCATGCTGACCGCCAAAGACATTATTGCCGGCTGGGACGAAGAAGAGATTGCAAAAATGATTCGCGAATACGGCGAAGAACGATTTTCAGGAAGAATTGCGCGTGCAATCGCGGAAGCCAGGAGGAAGAAGCCGATTGAAACCGCGAAAGAGCTGGCAGAAATTATTTCCGCCTCGGTCCCTTCGTTTTACAGAAACGGCAGAATTCATCCGGCAACGCGAACGTTTCAGGCGCTTCGTATTGCGGTAAATGATGAGCTTGAGGCGCTGAAGCAGGCCTTGAAGGACGCTTTGGACATACTGACTCCGGGAGGCCGCGTTGCCGTTATTTCTTTTCACTCGCTTGAGGACCGAATCGTAAAGAATACATTCCGCGAAGCGGAAGATAACGGGCAGGGCATTCGCATCACTAAAAAGCCGATCGTGCCAACGCGTGCGGAACAGGTAGGTAATCCGCGGTCTCGGAGCGCGAAGTTAAGGATTTTTGAAAAAAACGAAGAAAAATAATATGGCACGGAAAATTATGCAGATTTTGGAAGGACAGGAAGCGTTGCCGTTTCGAGGCAGCCGGACGGGGCTTTTTGCGTATGCGCACCCGTTGGAGCGCCGTGCCTTTTTCCTCTTTGGGGGTCTGATTGCCGTTCTTTCCGTCCTCTACGTCTATTTCGTCATAGCTTCGATTATGGATGTCGCTGCCCGGGAAGAAATATCGCAAAGCGCCACAAAAACCTCCGCACAAGTTGCCGCGCTGGAGGCAAAATGCCTTTCCGAAACGCATGCAATTACTGAATCCGCAGCAAGAGATAGGGGCTTTGTCTCAATCAAGGACCGTTCCTTCGTCGAGAGAGCAGATTCCGTATCTTTAAACACCACCCGCTGAAGTTGCAAGCGGGCGTCCTGGTGTATCATTGGACGGAATGAGGTCTCAGTTTGCGTTTAAAATCAGGGTCCTTGCCGTAGGCGTCATTCTTATCGCCGCGGTTCTTTTAGTCAGATTGTATTTTCTTCAGGTTGTAAACGGTTCCGAATACCGAGCAAAGGCGGAAGCCCAGTACTTCAAACAAAGCCCGAATCAGATTGACCGCGGGTCAATATTCTTTTCGGGGAAAGACGGCTCGCTCATTTCCGCGGCTACGTTAGGCAGGGGCTATACCGTTGCAATCAACCCGAAGCTAATTGAAAGTCCTGAAAGTGCATACGAGGCGGTCAGCAAAGAAATCTCGGGGCTCGATAAAAGCGATTTCATAACAAAAACCGCAAACAAAAACACTTCGTATGTTGAGGTGGCGCGAAAAGTACCCGAGGATGAAGGTAAGGCGATAGGGAGCGCAAAAATTCCCGGCATTCAGGCTCTCAGGGAAACCTGGCGTTTTTATCCGGGCGGAAGCCTGGCGTCCCAAACCATCGGGTTTTTGGGCTACGGCAAAGACGGCACATCGCTTTCAGGTCAATACGGACTTGAACGTTATTACAATGACGCGATAACCAAAAGCGCGGGCGGATTGTATGTAAACTTTTTTGCGGATTTATTCACCAATATCCGCTCGCAATTTTTTGACGGCGAAACGGAGCCGGGAGCTGATTTGGTGACGTCGATAGAACCGTCCGTCCAGCAATACCTCGAGGGAGTTTTAGCGCGGTACGACACCGCGTGGAGTCCGCGCATTGAAGGCGGCATCATTATGGATCCGCAGACCGGCGCGATTATTGCGATGGCATCGCGCCCGACATTCGATTTGAATGATACAAAAAACGGAAGCGTTGAAACGTTCGGCAATCCCTTGGTTGAGCGCGTGTACGAATTCGGTTCCACCATGAAGCCTTTGACTATGGCAGCGGGCATTGATTCAGGCACAGTGACGCCTACTTCGACGTATAACGACAAGGGCTACGCGGTGTTTGATAAATCAACCATTTATAACTACGACAAAAAAGGAAGAGGTGTAGTGCCGATGCAAGAGGTTTTGAATCAATCCTTGAACACCGGGGTTGCGTACATTGTTTCGAAAATGGGCACGTCAAAATTCCGAAATTATTTTGAAAAGTACGGCATCACGGAAGAAACGGGAATCGACCTGCCGAATGAAGCGTCGCCGTTGACTGAAAACTTTAAAAGTCCGCGCACGATTGAATATGTCACCGCTTCATTCGGTCAGGGCATAGCGCTGACCCCGATTGCGATGACGCGAGCTCTCGCAACTTTGGCAAACCACGGCATAGTGCCGGGTCCCCACGTGGGGGTGGAACTCGATTATGGCGGGGGAATCACGAAGAAAATCGGCTGGTCACCGCCTCGAGAGGCAATAACGCCCGAAACGGCGGAAACAGTGACGCGCATGCTGGTAACGGTTGTTGATAAAGCACTCAAGGGCGGTACCGTTAAAATCCCCGAATATTCCATAGCTGCAAAGACGGGAACCGCGCAGATTGCCGACCATGCGACCGGCGGGTACTATACGGACAGGTACCTACACTCGTTTTTCGGATATTTTCCGGCATATGACCCGAAATTCATCATTTTCTTTTTTGCCGCGGAACCGAAAGGAGCGCAGTTTGCCTCGGAAACCTGGACGGACCCATTCATTCAAAGCGTGAAATTTCTGATTAACTACTATAATATTCCTCCCGATAGGCCCCAAGAGAAAGCCCAATAACCTATGCAGGACTTCAAAGAATTTATTCGGCGCATTATAGTCTTTCTGATAACGCTTGAGGCGAAGGCAATTGTTGCGAAATACAAGCCGAACATTATTGCGGTCACCGGCAGCGTGGGTAAAACATCGGCAAAGGATGCCATTTACACCGCTCTCTCAGGTTCATTTTTTGTTCGGAAGAGCGAAAAAAGTTTTAATTCCGACCTCGGGGTTCCTTTGACGGTTGTCGGCGTTCCGAACGGATGGTCGAATCTTTTTCAATGGTCGAAGAATCTTGTTGAAGGATTGTTCTTGATTATTCTCTCGGCTCCGTATCCGAAATGGCTCGTGGTTGAAATCGGAGCAGACAGACCCGGCGATATCACCAAGTCGCTTTCGTGGCTTAAGCCTCAGGCGGTGGTGGCAACCAGATTCCCCGATGTTCCCGTTCATGTGGAATTTTACAACTCGCCTGAGGCGGTTATCGCGGAAGAGCTTGCTCCCGCTTCCTGGCTATCGTCAGGCGGAGTGTTCGTTTTTAATGTTGATGACCCGCATGCCGCGGGAGCACAGGTTGCGTCAGGGGTCGTAAAAGTTTCATACGGTTTTGGAGAGGGCGCCGACCTCAAAGGTTCGAGGTATTTGGTAACGTCAAAAAACAAAATGCCCGCAGGTATTTCGTTTGATATCGGATACAAACAAGAACGCGCGCATGTAAACCTGCCGGGCATCGTAGGTCGAACGCATGCGCAGGCGATTTTGGCAGGCGTTGCAGCCGCGGTTGCCGTCGGCGTTTCGCTTGAAAAAGCAGTGGAAGCATGCACGCGCCATGAACCTCCGCCGGGAAGAACGCGGCTCATAAAAGGAATTGCGGGGTCGACGATTATTGACGACACGTACAACTCTTCTCCCGTCGCAAGTGAAGAAGCACTTTCCGCGCTTTCTGATATTCCGCGAACCGGCCGCAGAATTGCTGTGCTCGCCGATATGCTTGAATTGGGGTCATTTTCTGTTGAAGAGCATCAGAGAATAGGAACCCTCGTTGCTTCCTCTACGGATTTTCTGGTTACGGTTGGCGTTCGCGCGAAGGGGATTGCGCTTGGCGCACGTTCGGCAGGAATGCCGGAAGAGCACATTATCGAGTGCGACCGCGGGTCCGATGCGGCAACACAACTGGTGGCGTTGGTCGCAACGGGCGACGTTGTTTTGATAAAAGGTTCGCAATCTTTGCGCATGGAGCGTGTCGTGAAATCCTTAATGGCAGAACCTGAAAAGGCGAAAGAGCTGTTGGTTCGGCAGGATGCAGAATGGCTTTCAAGGCCATAGTTGTGCTATAAAAATCACACGGC
>CAZPUX010000054.1:0-5187 GCA_964589865.1 uncultured Candidatus Saccharibacteria bacterium
ATAAAACGCAAACGACCGGCCCGACTTACCCACATAAAGCCGCCTGCAGAAAGATACTAATATCCACATTCAAAAATCAAAAACATGAACACAACAAACACTTTTCTAAAGTTTCCCACTAATCCACAGAGTATTAAAATAAGAATCTTTCTTACTTATATATGAAAATAGAAATACTCAGAGAAAATTTGGAACGGGCGGTCGCGGTCGCCTCAAGGGTTAGTAACAAGAATCTTTCATTGCCGGTGTTGGGGTGCGTGTTGTTTGTTGTTGATTCAAATAAAGCACTGGTCCGAGCAACTAATCTTGATTTGAGTGTGGAAATGAATCTTAAGGCAAAAGTTCTTGAGGGAGGGACGGTCGCGGTTCCGGCACACATACTCACCCAAACGATTTCGGCGCTTAACGACCAGCGCTTAGTTTTAAAGACGTCCGGGAATAACTTGATAATTGAGGGTGAGCGCGGTACGACGACTATAACAACGATAGACGCGACCGAGTTCCCTACGCTCTCGTATGTGAAAGAAGGGAAGGGGGTTTCGGTTTCCTTGCCGGCACGTGATTTTATTCTTACGCTCCGCTCAGTCTCCTTTTCCGCCTCAACCTCAAGTGTAAAACCGGAACTTGCCTCAGTTTCCTTAACTCTCGACGGTGGCGAGCTTATCGCTGCGGCAACGGACTCATTCCGGCTCGCTGAAGTAAAGGTGCCGATAAAGGCAAAGGGCACCTTCCATTCAGTGCTTCTCCCGGCACGCAACATTGCGGACATTCTGCGCGCGGTTGAAACAGAAGAAAACATTGAAATTCGGGTTGGGGACAACCAATGCTCGTTCGTGGCGGGCTTTGGGCACATCACTTCACGCACAATCGACGGGGCGTTCCCCGACTACCGAGCGGTTATACCGAAAGACTTTGTCGCTTCCGCAACGTGTCTGAAGGAAGACGCAATACGCGCGTTCAAAAAAATTGCGATTTTTACGGATTCCTTCAATCACGTACATCTTTCGTTTAAGCCGTCAGATAAGGTTTTTACCGTAAAAGCGGTGAACGCCTCCGTCGGGGAAACGGTCGACCACGTGCCCGCCTCTCTCGACGGCGAGGATATCGATATTAATTTCAATGCGCGCTACATCACGGACGCGCTGCCTGTTATAGGCGGAGACAGCGTGACATTTTCAGTTGCGGGGCACGGGCGTCCGATGGTTATTACCGACGTCCCGCATAAAGGATTTACGTATCTCGTCATGCCGATGAACCGCTGACCGAATGCGGAATGAAAAAAATAAACAGCCTGCTTTCTAAATTTCAAAATATCACCCCGCCGGATGATGCGGTACGGCGCGCTGTGGCCAAGTCCGTCTTTACTATTGCCGGCGTTAAAGTAAAACGCGAAGACGTCACGATTCAGCGCGGCGTCGCGTTTATAAAGTGCTCCTCTGTTGCAAAAAGCGTTATACGAAGTTCGCGTTCCGCCATACTTTCAGAACTTGCTCTTGAGCTCCCCAAGGCGCGCGACAGTGTGCGGGATATCCGCTAGTTGTAGATAACCGAGCCATCGGCATAGCCGTTTGCGTTGGCCCATTTCTGCACAGCCCACTCCCAGTGCGAAAACTGCGAATCATCAGCCGGGTTTGCGGGCCTCGGTCCGCGCGGGTCATTTTTTGAAAGCCAGTAGAGAATTGAATGGACGCTCATGACAATTTTGTTTTTGACCGGCCCGGTGAAATCAGGGGGAACAGGCTGGAGCGTGGTTGCGTCAATCGCAGTTGCGTCTCCGCCCTGCCATATCCCCCGCAAGACCGGTTTGTCCGCAAGCGTCGTCGTGTCTTTTGCTTCGGGGAACGGGCTGTCGGTGTATTTTGAAAGCGCGTACTCCATAAATTTGTGCCACACGGGGGCAATAATGAATCCTGCAATTTTTTTCTCCATCGGGGTATTGTCGTTGTTCCCCGCCCATGCTCCCACTGCAATATCCGGCGTGTAGCCTAAAATCCACGCGTCGCGGAAATTGTTCGTGGTACCGGTTTTCGCTGCAACGTGGCGGCCGGGGAAGAAGAGTGCGGAATCCAACCCGAATTCCGGTTCACGGGCGACGTTATCAGAAAGCACGTCGGACATGGTGAGCGCGACGTTCTGGTCCAGAACCTGTTGGGGGCTTGTTTGGTACTCCTTCACTGTCTGCCCGTTTCGATCTTCGATTTTTAATACGGCTCGGTACGGATTTCGAACACCCTCATTCGCAAACACGCTGTATGCACTCGTCATATCAAGAAGCGTCACTTCTCCCCCGCCCAAGACTAAAGTCAGTCCGTAGCGGTTCGGGTCCTCCAAGGTGGATACACCCATAGCCTTGGCTAGACGCATCGCATCGCTGATGCCCACGAGATACAGCGCTTCAACTGCCGGAACATTTATTGATTGCGCCAACGCGTTCCGGATTGAAACGGGTCCGCGGAACTTGTTGTCATAATTCCCCGGCGAATAACAGGGGGGCTTGTCGGAAAGATCGTTTGCCGCGCAGGATGTTGAAAATTGTATCGGCAAATCAAAGAGCATTGTTTCGGGGGTGTAGCCGTCAAGGAATGCCTGCGCGTACACGAAGGGTTTGAAGGAAGAGCCCGGCTGGCGTTTTGCAAGCGCAATATTAAATGCGCCGTCTATTTTGGTATCGAAATAGTCGCGCGAACCTGCCATGGTGAGGATGTCGCCGGTTTTGGGGTCGACTGCAACTATCGCGGCATTTGACGCTTTAAATTTCTTTTCATTATCAAGCGCCCCCGCTTTCACCACATCCTCCGCCTTCGACTCTAAATCTGCATCCAAGGTCGTTATGATGCGCCAGCCCGAAGAAAGAAGGGCGTCCTCGCCGTATTCTTTCTCAAGCTGTTCGCGGACAAAAAACACAAAGTGCGGGGCACGAATTCCCGAAATCGCCTGCGGGGAGAAGACTGCTTTCTCTGCGTGCGCGGCGTCGTACTCGTTTTGGCTGATAACTTTTAGTTCGAGCATCCGGGAGAGCACCAGGTTCTTCCGCTCCTCTAAGGCATCGCGGTGATTCCCGTACGGCGAGTAATATGTCGGGGCCTGGGGAAGTGCCGCAAGGTATGCCGCCTCCGCCAAATCAACGTCTTTTGCATGTTTTGAAAAATATTTTTCGCTCGCCTCCTCGATCCCGTATGTTGAACCGCCGTAGGGCGATTCATTAAGATAGAGTTCGAGTATTTTGTCTTTTGAAAGCACTTGCTCGAGTTTAACCGCCAATACCCACTCCTTAAGCTTTCGCGCAATCGTCTGGTCTGTGGTCAAGATAGAGTTTTTTACGACCTGCTGGGTAATAGTGGAACCGCCCTGTGTGTACCCGCCCGGGATAAGATTTGCCAGTATCGCGCGGATGATTGAAGTAAGCCTAATGCCTCCGTGGGAATAAAATTCAGCATCTTCAATCGCAATCGTCGCCTTTTGTATTAAGGGGGAGACATCGGAAAGCGGAACGATTGTGCGGGTCATATTCTGGCTTAAATCATCCAAAAGCACCGTTCCCGTGCGGTCATAAATTTTAGTTGATTGTTCCACCTTTCTTTCCTGGAGAAGATTAATGTCCGGGATTTTCAGCGAAGCCGCCCAAATAAGACCCGCCCCCACGAGGAGAAGAAACATCGAGCCGATAATGAGGAAAATGTTCCTTTTGTGCTTCTTTAAAGCCCTCTTAATCATGCTTTTGATGCTATCACAGCCAACCGTGGTAAATTAAAGCAATGTTCGGCAGTAAATCGGTGTCAACTGACCCGGCGAAAATAGAAGAGCTTTTAACACGCGGTGTTGAAAACGTACTGCCTAAGGAACTCGGGCTTACAAAACTGAATTCTGGCAAAGAACTGCGGGTGTACCTCGGCATTGACCCCACCGGCGCCAAATTGCATCTCGGACATACCGTTGCCTTGCGAAAACTAAAAATGTTCAGCGAGCTCGGTCACCACGCGATATTTCTTGTCGGAAGCTTCACGGCGATGATTGGCGATCCCTCGGGCAGGGACGCCCTGCGCGAGCCGCTTTCCCGAGAGGATGTTGAGAAAAATTTTGAAGACTACAAACGTCAAGCCGGGAAGGTTTTGGATTTTTCCAAGGTTGAGGTGAGGTACAACCACGAATGGCTTGAAAAATTGCGGCTGGATGAGATGGTCAAGCTCGCATCGCGCTTCACTGTCCAGCAACTGCTCCAGCGCGACATGTTTGAAAAGCGCATCCAAGAAGGGAAACCCATAGGACTTCACGAGTTTCTTTACCCGCTAATGGTCGGATACGACTCTGTTGTTTTAGACGTTGACTGCGAGCTAGGCGGGTCTGACCAGGAATTCAATATACTTGCAGGTAGGCATCTGCAAACGGCTTTAGGTAAGCGAGACAAATTTGTCCTGACGACAAAACTTATTGAAGGGACTGACGGCAGAAAGATGAGCAAGAGCTACAACAATTGCGTGTATCTGGATGACGAGCCGCGCGACATGTTTGTAAAACTCATGAAGACCAAAGAATCTTTGGTCCCCGTTTACTTTGACACCCTCACCGATCTCACTCGTCAAGAAATTGTAACGGCGCTTGCCGCGGGACTTAAGGAGTCGCAAAGACGTCTCGCACATGAAATTGTAAAAATGTACCACGGGGCTTCTGCCGCAGAAAAAGCGCAGTCAGACTTTGACAAGGTGGCTAGTGGAGAAGTCCCCGATGACGCGCAGGAAATCCCCGCCCTCGGCACGCTTCGAGAAACGCTAGTAAAAAATGGCGTACTTGCCTCCAATTCTGAATTCGAACGGTTTGTTTTGCAAAATGCAATACACAAGGTCAAGGGGGCTGATGAAATTAAAATTATTAACGCAAAGGCCCCCGCTCCGATTGGGGCAGTATTTCGTATCGGGAAAAACCGAGTTGTTAAAATAATAAAGAAATAAAAAATCCCGCGAGTGCGGGCGGGCATGAAACAAAAAAAGCACCCGCGTGCCGTTTTTGTTTACTTGACCGAGCCGGAGCCATACCGATAGGTAGGCGAGGCGGGGTCGAGAACACTTAGTATTTTACAAGTCCCCCGAGCAAAATACTTAGTGATTCGTGACTTTGTTTTAGTATTCGTCTTCCTCGGTCATTCCGTCAGTCCATTCGTCCTCTTCCTCCGTTTCAACTTCTTCGCCTTCC
>CAZPUX010000055.1:0-4944 GCA_964589865.1 uncultured Candidatus Saccharibacteria bacterium
ATCGATTGCCCGAAGCCTCTGCCGAATATTTCACCCGCACCTATCGCCAACAAGGACTGCTGAATTTGATACCCCGCGCCCTGGGAATCGTTTCCAGGGTGTAAAAACGTTGTAACGCGGCTTGCGATATAGGGTCGTGTTGCCACGATTCCTCCTGCCCCTAAAATTGCGATTAAAAGAAGAATCAGCAAATCTTTCCACCGTGCGCCTGCGGCGATAAACATTGCCAAGCCTGATGCCGCAATTATCATAAACCCGTCGGTATCGGGCTGTAACAGAAGCGCAACGCCCACGATGCCGGTGATAATCAGGTACGGCACCAAGCCGAATCGGATGTCGTTGATTTTAGATTTAACACCTGAGAAAAACGCCGCCATGTACAAGATGTAACCGATTTTCAGAAATTCAACCGGCTGAAACGTAAACGGCCCTATAGCAATCCAGCGTCTGGCACCGTTTAACGTAACGCCGACATGCGGAACGAATACGAGAAACGTCAAGAGAACCGCTGCGCCGAAAATGTATATCGCAAATTTACGCCACACCTTATAGGAAATCGTGATGCCGATAAGAAACGCGATTGTCCCGCCTCCTAAACCTAAGATGAGCTGATTTTTTGCAACATCGGCAAAATCCGGACCGTCGGTCGCGAGAAGCCCTAAGGATGCGGAAAGGAAAATAAAAATCCCGCCGACAACCAAACAAAGAATCGTTGAAAATAAAATCCGGTCAACGTGTTCGCGTGCGGCTGCCATTGGTATTAGCGAAGAAGCGCAACGGAGACGCCGAGAATCGCAAAAATAATAGAGAGAATCCAATAGCGCATGGTTACTTTGTAGCCGGGCCAGCCGATTGCCTCGAAGTGGTGATGCAGAGGCGCTATTTTGAAAACTTTTTTCCCATTCCTGAACTTTTTTGATACGACCTGAATGATGTTTGAGAAAACGGTTGCAACCAAAATGATAGCGATGACCGGAAGCGCAGAAAGCCCCTTCCCGTCTCCCAGCGTGTCCGTCATAAACGCAACGACCGCAATGGTGAGCGTGAGGCCCATGGAGCCGGTTTCCGTCATCCAGAAACGCGCGGGCGGAATATTGAACCACAAGAATGCCAGAAGCGCGCCGACAATCGTCGCGCAAAATGCCGCAAGATTAATTTGGCTCTGATGAAACGCGATAAACGAATACGCCGTGAAAATTGATGCAAATACTCCGCCTGAAAGCCCGTCAATGCCGTCGATGACGCCCGAAGCATAAAGGAAAATCGACACCAGCATAAACAAAGGAATCACCAGCCACCCGAGATACAAATCCGGTCCGAACGGCATGCTTATGGTTGAAACATCAAGCTTCGCATAGAACCACCAGCCGATAAACAGCGAGAGCAAGGAAACGAATACGAGCCGGGTCAGAAGCGGAATGCCCTTTTCCCCTTTCGGGTCGGTTACGTCAAGAATATCGTTTAAAAGCCCCACGAATGCGCCAGCAAGTAACGTCATTAAAGGAATCCATGTCTGGCTTCGAGTTAAGAAATCCAGTTTTGTAGTGAGGTCGTGCGGTAAAAATTGGGCAAGAAACCAAATGCCTACCGTTGTGATGGCGACCGATGACCAAATAAGAATCCCGCCCATGCGGGGCGTTTTCGTTTCAGTTTCAGCGCGGAGCTTGGTGAATACAATTGCTGCGGTTCCGTCGAGTGCGGTTTTCCCGCCGTGCTTTTTCCAGATGCGGTATTTATACAGATAGTGCGTAAGAATGGGAGCGGTGCCGATGCCCACCCAGAAGGCGGCTATCGCGGGGATGAATACTTTGAGGAGGTCGATTCCCATACGGTATTCCTAGAGTCTATCAAATAATGCGCCCCTTCTCTTTTCGGCGAAAGTCCTATTCGGGAGTGCACAAAATGGTGCGGCTTTCCCATCTCTTTACTGCTTCAATCAAAATTCTCATATCGTTGTCGCGCCCTTCGCGCGTTGAACCCAAGACGACCGCGGCAACGGGGCGGCCCGGAATCGGTTCAAACACAATCCCGAGGTTTCCGCCGGCAAGGTCCGTGTATCCTGTTTTAGAAGCGATTGCTCCCCCCAAAGCGCCGATAACGGTCGAGGTATTTGTGGCAACATGCACCTGCCCTGATTCTGCGGAAAATATTTTCGTATCCGCGGTGCTTCCTTCAATTAGCCGCGGTTCGTGAACGGCAAGATATTCAAAAAGCCTTGCAATGTCTTTTGCGGAACCGTACGAACTCCCTGCAGTTGCCGAAATATCCAAACCGGTGTCGTTAGTGTAATAGGTCTGCACCATGCCGATTGATTTTGCTTTCGCGTTCATGCGCGCAAAGAAAACAGTGGGCTCTTCATGTTTTGCCTTGCTTGAAGCGAGTGCCAGCGCGTGTGCGCCGTCGTTTACGGATGCGACCAGTGTGTAATCAATCAAATCCCCCGCTCTCCAAATTTCCCCCAAGGAGAGGCCTTCCCCTTCAGGCGAGAGCGCCTCGCGGGTAACGGTTACTTCATCATTGAGGGAAAGAGAATCCATCGCAGTCAGTACCGTCATCAGCTTCGTTAACGACGCCAAAGGAAGCTGGGTGTCCGCATTTTTTTCATAAATCGTTTCCCCCGTTTTCAGGTCTTTTGCATAGGCGGCTTTTGCCAAAAGATTCGCCTCGGCTGTTTTGTTTGCGCAATAGGGCGAAGCCAGCGCCAAGTTTGAAGGTTCTGCGGAAGCTGGAGAAAGGGCGAGAAACAAACTTCCTGAAAGCAAGAGGAGACCCACCAATATCAGATTCAATCGCGCTATTCCGCTCATTGACGGTAATGATATATCAGGAAAACGTTTTCACGAAGAAAATTATTCGGATTCTTGCGCCATTTCAGGCGCGAGCGATGCTTCGAGAAGTGCGGCATCGCGTTCGGCGAAAATCGCTTCTATTTTGTTTTTAGTATCGTCAAAATTCGGCAGTTCTGAAAGCGAGCCGATGCCGAAATACGCCGGCAGTTCAGCGGTCGCGTTATAGAGAAAGCTTCGCTTATCTTTGGGGTTATCGACGCGCTCAATCAGCCCGCGAATCATCAGCGTCCTCAAGGTCGTCGTTGAATTTACTCCGCGCACGTATTCAATATCGCTTCGCGACAAGGGTCCCCTAAACATAACGATTGCCAGTGTTTCAAGTCCTGCCTTGCCCAAGGGTCCTTCAAGTTCGTCCCGGCGCATCTTTTCAATCATCGCGTGCGCAGATGGGGCGGTGCCAAGCGCTACGTGGCCGTTTTCATACACAACCGAAAGTCCCCTGCCCTCCAAAGACGCCGCGAGGCTTTTTACGTACGTGTCCGCTTCTTCTGCGCTTACTCCGACTACTGAAGCCAATTCTTTTATGCTCATCGTTCCGCCTTTGAAAAAAAGCGCGGCCTCAATGAGATTCTCAATGAGATTCTCAATGGGTTCTTGATTAGTCATATGCGGGTGCGCCTATTTTTCCTCCGTAATTCATGTGTATATCCCCGAACTGTCGTTCCTGGTTCACGAGGACCAGCCCCCGCTTTACGAGTTCAAGCATAGCAAGGAAACCCACCACTATTTCCCGTTTATCCTCCGCGGAACCCGAGAAATCCTTAAATGTCATCTGAATCGCCTTTTCAATCCTCAACGACAGACGGTCAATCATGTCTTCCAGGGAAATAACTGTTTTCACGGAAACTTCCTGATTTTTTACTTTCTGCGGAACCTGTGCAAGGACGCGGTCCATTGCTTCTGCAATCGTCTCCAAGGACAGGTCTTTTGACGGCAGGAATATCGGTTCGGTTATTCCCGCTCCTGCCCCGAAGAAAATTCTCGCATTTCCGTTAGGAAATGTTTTTGCGATGCTTCGAAACAGCTGATACAGGCGCAACCGAAATTCCAAATCTTTTACATCGCCTTCCTCTTCGTCGGACAATGTAAGAACAGGCAGCAGGGAGCGGGATTTTAACAAGAGAAGCGTAGCAGAAACGTATACAAAATTGGTTGCCTGGCCCAAGGGAAACCCGCCCTGCGTTTGGATAAACGAAATAAAATCGTCCGCAACTTTCGAAAGCGAAACGTCCGTTACCAGCATTTTTCTGTCCTCAATCAGGTCGAGAAGCAAATCAAGCGGACCTTCGAAGTCGCGGACTTTAACGGAAAATGCCGTGCTCATATAATTGCTGTTGCCACTATAACGCATTCCACAGGCGAAAAAATCGGTATTGACAGAATCGGACCTTACGTTTATGTTGAAATTATGTCGGCTACAACCGCATCACACTCTACGGCGATTATCGTCGTCAGCATTCTTCTTACCAAGGAGGGGCTTTGTGATGTGTAGACGACAGAAAATCTAAACTCAAATCACAAATCCCCTCCTCCCGGAGGGGATTTTTGTTTGCAGTCGGTCGATATTACTAAAACAACTTCAAAGACTATGTCGAGAGAAAATACGCTTTCAAGCCCCTGGACAGGCGATTATAGTCCCGAATGTATGGCCTGCAGGCTGACTTTTGAAAACCAAGACCCGCCGTGCGATACGCACGCGTATGGGCAGACCGGGTAACTGTAAAAATTAAAAAATAACCCCCACATTCATTATGAGAGAAGTAACCGCAGCAGAGTTTCAGGCCAGAAAAGCCGCAAAACAAACGAAACGGAAAAAATTTAAAGCAAATTCCGTTATCGGGAAGGAAGACAGAAAGCGTAACCGCCAACCGGGTGTTGGTTTGGCGGCGAGCGCTTACATTGAAAAAGGTTCAAGAGATACGGCGTTTCGACCCCCGGTTGAAAGAAACTCTTAACTCTCCTTCAGGAATGCGTCGATTTTCTTCTCGTCCCTTGCAAGCCATGCCGCGTGGGACCGTATCTGCTCGACCGATTGCGCGACGGTTCTGTTTATTCCTTCCGAGCGGTGCGTTTTGAAGAAGCTCACCACGTCATT
>CAZPUX010000056.1:0-4870 GCA_964589865.1 uncultured Candidatus Saccharibacteria bacterium
GGGAATCCATTCGTGCCCGTGCCCGCGTGCGTGCCCGTGCCCGATCAGTGCGAAGTTCAAACCATTGCACTTCATACTATAATTAAATTCATAGCCTCAACCATTTCGGGCACGGGCACGCACGCGGGCACGGGCACGAAAGTATCTGTATGAATTCATCGGTACCAATGTAAAACATTACATCTTCATCTGCAACGCGCGTGCATACAGATTGTTTTTCTTTTGCATACGCACTGCAGTCTCCTCGGCAAACCGTCGAAACAGTGCTCGCATTTTTCGTTATTCTCGCCTCCGACTGCGTTCGTGCGGTTTCCGAACGCATTGCCGAAAGCATCAAGCCTTTTTCAAACGCATCAGTTTCAATACTGCCGATACGCGTGCAGGATATTCCGCAAGAAGCATTTTCAAAACCCAAAGAATTTAAAAATCGGTTTACCGTTGTTTCGGTTGCGCGCTTAACGGAGGAAAAACGACCGCACCTTTTGATTGATGCGGTGCGAGGACTTTCGGAGGCGCACGTTATTTTTGTAGGAGACGGACCCTTGAAGAAAAATCTTGAACTCAGAGCGAAGCGTCTCGGTATCGCTGACAGAGTTTCGTTTGCCGGATGGCAAAACCCGCATCCGTATTTGGCAAACGCAAACGCATTTGTTTCAATGTCGCGGTTTGAAGGCTACGGCATGGCACTTGTTGAGGCGGCGCTGCACGCTCTTCCTATTATCACAACGGATGCGGGCATTGCAGGCGAGGTATTCAAAAACGCCGAAGATGCGCTTGTCATTCCCGGTACTGCGGAAGCGCTCCGGGATGCCCTTCAAAAACTTCTACGCGATTCGGCTCTTCGAGCCTCGCTCGGAGCTTCCGCCCGTAAGAAAGCGGAAGGGGAGCTCGTCTCCGAAAGCATGTATCTTGGCCGATATAAAGAAGCACTCAGTGCCTGCGGCGTCAAAACGGCATCGTGATAGCATACCGTTATGCAGGTAGGGTTTATCGGGCAGGGATGGATAGGGAAGCATTTGGCGGACCATTTTGAGGCCCGCGGATTTTCAATCGTCCGCTATTCAAAGGAACCCTTGTATGAGGGCAATAAATCCGCGATTTCGCGCTGCGATGTCGTATTTATCGCCGTTCCGACGCCGACCACGTCCTCGGGTTTTGACGATTCAATATTGCGCGGAGTGATGGGAATAATCGGCAACGGAAAAACCGCAGTTATCAAATCGACGATACTTCCCGGCACGACCGACGCAATTCAAAAAGATAATCCCGACATTGTTGTTTTGCATTCGCCGGAATTTTTGCGCGAAACATCGGTGAAGCATGACATCGATTTCCCCGACCGGAATATCATCGGCATTCCCGGGAAGCATTTTAAGGACAAAAAATTCAAAGAAGCCGCGAAACAGGTGATGCACATCCTTCCGCCCGCGCCTTTTAAGTCAATCTGCAAAGCGTCTGAGGCGGAATTGACCAAATACGGGGGCAACAACTTTTTGTACACCAAGGTGGTATTTATGAATGTGCTCTACGATTTAGCGAAAGAAGTGGACGCCCGTTTCGACGTGGTTGCGGAAAATATGACCGCAGACCCGAGAATCGGCGTGTCCCACATGCAACCGGTCCACCAGCACGACCACATGGGCATCTACAGCGGAAGAGGTGCTGGCGGGCACTGTTTTATCAAGGATTTTGCCGCGTTCCGCGCGCTCTATCAAAAACTTCTTGCAAACGACCGCGAAGCCATTGCACTTTTGTTTGCGTTTGAAGCCTTAAATAATAAATATCTGAAGACGACCAAAAAAGACCTCGATCTTTTGAAAGGCGTATACGGCGACGCCGTGTAAAATCTTTGTATGCTAGACACTCAAAAAAAAGTCGTGACCATCGGCGGCGGAACTGGCACATTCGTCGTTCTTTCAGGCCTCAAGCGCATTCCGAATGTTGAGTTGACGGCGATTGTTTCGGTACTCGATGACGGCGGTTCGACCGGCCGTTTGCGCGATGCCTACGGAATCTTGCCTCCCGGAGATGCCCGCCAGGCATTAGTGGCGCTTGCGGAAGGCGGAAACGGAGAATCGCTGATGCGCGATTTGTTTAATTACCGATTTTCAAAGGGGGATATTGCCGGACACAATTTCGGGAATCTGTTTTTAACAGCCCTTTCCGACATCACGGGCTCAGAAGCGAGCGCGCTTGAAGAAGCGTCGCGGATATTGCGCGTTCGGGGTCATGTTATTCCGGTTTCCGGCACTCCGGGCACTTTGGTCGCGACGCTTGAAAACGGCGAGAAGGTGGTCGGGGAGCATGCAATCGATACGCGCACGCCGGGCCGTTCGCCCATTGCAAAACTTGAAACAAAAGAGAATGTTATGGCGTCCGCGGAAGCCGTCGGCGCAATTGCTGCTGCAGATGCGATTATCCTGGGTCCCGGCGATTTGTATGCATCAACTTTGGCGAATTTTGCAATCGGCGGTTTAACCGAGGCCGTTAAAAAATCAAAAGCAAAACTTATTTATATTGTGAATCTGTTTACAAAAGCCGGAGAAACCGACGGATACAGCGCGCGTAAACATGTCGAGGAGGTAGCGCGTTATGCAGGCCGGCACCCTGATGCCGTACTGGTTCACGCGGGGAAGTTCGAGCAATCGGTACTCTCGTTGTATGAAAAGGAACATGAGTTTCCCGTCGAAGATGACTTAGGGGAAGGTGCGTCGATTTTCCGGCGTTCTTTTGCAGATGTAACGGTTGCGGGAAAAATAGAAGGAGATGCAGTTACGCGGAGCTTAATCCGCCATAACTCAGAAAAATTGGGCGATGCGATTCGTGAAATCATATGACGTATTTTCTTGATTTCGACCGTACCATTTTTGATACGGAGTCGTTTCTGCCGTACTTGGCGGGCATGCCTGCGCTCGCGCGTTTAAAAACATCGATTAATGCAGTCTTGACAAAAGGCCGAGGCACGGGCTTTTCGAGCGATGATGAGCGGGAAGAGCTATGGAAAACGATAAATGAGCTGTATCAGCAGGGGGCATTTGAATTTACAGACGGAGAACTTTCCGCGTTCGTGTTTCATGATGCGGCTGAATTTTTAAAAAAACACGGGCATGAATCGGTCGTCGTTACCTCGGCGGGTCTTGATAATGCGTTTCAGCGGGGGAAATTGAAAAGTT
Organism: uncultured Candidatus Saccharibacteria bacterium; assembly: GCA_964589865.1. Classification (GTDB taxonomy): domain Bacteria; phylum Patescibacteriota; class Minisyncoccia; order Phycocordibacterales; family Phycocordibacteraceae; genus Phycocordibacter. The sequence goes on from CAZPUX010000056.1 coordinate 3,174, forward strand.
CCGGAGTTGACGCTCTAGTTCTTCACACGGAATTCGTCGTTGCAGGCGAGCCGAAAGGTCCTGCTGTTAAAAGCCTCATTGGCGCATATCCGGGTCCCTATGCGTTCGTCGACGATTTAACGACGCAGATTGATTCGGTCGCGCATGACTGTCCGGACGTGGCGCTTTTTGAAATACGGAGAGACACCCAGGACGGCGCGGGCAGGTACACAGTCATAGAGAGCCTTTTGGAATTGCCGGAATAACTATGCGCCTTTTAATCGTTACCCAAACTCTGGATAAAAACGATCCCATTTTAGGTTTTTTTCACGAATGGGTTCGTGGGTTTGCGTCGCGATTCGAAAAAGTTACGGTCATTGCCCTGAACGTCGGCGAACACGATTTACCGAAGAATGTTGCGATAGAAACACTCGGCAAGGAGGTGGGGATGGAGCGGACACCTCGAATGCTTCGGTACCTGGCACTACTGGTTAACCTGCGAAATGAATACACGCACGTGTTTGCTCACATGAATCCCGAATATGTCATCGGCGGCGGGCTTGTATGGCGTCTCTTCCGTAAAAAAATAGCATTTTGGTATATGCACGGCAAAGTTTCGATGCGTCTGAAAATAGCCGTTGCGTTAGCTGACAAGGTATTTACTGCATCAAAAGAAAGTTGCAGAGTGAAAGACAAGAAAATTACTGTTGTCGGTCACGGTATTGATATCGACCTTTTCTCGCCGGGTACCGTGCAGCACACGCCGACAATCGTTTCAACAGGGCGTCTCTCTCCGTCGAAGTATTCCGAAGTTCTTATTGAGGCGTATTCACTTTTGAAGAAACAAGGAATCCCGCTTTCGTTTCTTTTAGTGGGGGATTCGGGAAGACCGGAAGAGCGTGCGTATGCTGAAGATATAAAAAAAAGAGCAGAGAGTGTTGGTGTGAATGTTCTTGGTTCGATTGCAAACGCACAGATTCCGAATGTGCTTCGTACGAGCGATGTTTTTTTGAGTGCATCCGCAACGGGCAGTTTAGACAAAGCAGTTTTGGAAGCAATGGCGGTCGGTGTTGTGCCGGTTACGTCGAATCCTGCGTTTGAATCAATGCTTTCGCCGCTTCATTTATTTGTCGAAAGGAACCCTGAATCTTTTGCACGTCGAACGAAAGAACTGTTTCAGGACACCGGTGTACGTATGTCACTTTCAAAAAAAGTGCGGGAGGAGATTGTAAAAAATCACAGCCTCACACGCCTTATGGATGTGCTGCAGAAATCGTTTGCATCGATGTAATGCCATGAATCATCCGTATCTTCGCCACGAACTTCGCCTGCTATACCTTTCGTTCACCAAATACGGTCGCGGATTTTTATACGCATACATGCGCTTTTTGGTGGGTCCCCGCATCGTGAACCACAAGACCCCCTTAAGCCGAGGTGCAACCGATGGCAATGTATCGGCGCATTTTCTGACCGGCGCGCGCGATTTTACGATGGCGCTGTGGGCTTTGGCGAGTTTTTACCGGTACTCGACCTTTATTCCAAAAATGTATTTTCATACCGACGGGACATTAACGGAGAAACACCGGAAGATTGTCGAAAAGCTTTTTCCTGACGCCGTGTACGTCGATGGAAATACCGTTGACCGCGAGCACGAACCCGCGATTCGCGCCGTGCCCGAGTTTTCCGAATTCAAAAAAACATTTCCCGGGTTCCAGTCA
>CAZPUX010000057.1:0-4842 GCA_964589865.1 uncultured Candidatus Saccharibacteria bacterium
GTTGCCATTCTTCCTATCCGCACGCATCCGAAATTTGAATTGGCGCCGGCGGATTTGAAAATGGAATTTTCTCGTGCAGGCGGAGCAGGCGGACAGAATGTCAACAAGGTGGAAACGGCGGTCCGGTTGGTTCACATCCCTACAGGTCTTGAAGTTCGCTCTCAATCCGAGCGAAGCCAGAAAGCCAACCGCGACAAAGCCATGCAGATTTTGGCTGCGAAATTGGAAACGTATGAAGAGGAGAAAGCGGCAAAAGAGCACGCTGCGGAGCGCAAAGCGCAGATAGGCACAGGGGACAGGTCGGAAAAAATACGTACCTATAACTTCACTCAGGATAGAGTGACCGACCACCGCATTAAGGAATCCTGGCATAACATCCCTAAAATTCTCGAAGGGGAGCTCGATACGATGCTCAACACCATCCGCGAAAAAGCAGAAGAGGTCGAAAACGAGGCTTCTGTTGCTTCGTAAACCTGAGCGTGTTAAAGTAGCACCCATGTCCGAAAAAGACTCGAATGCCCTTGTAGAAGCCCTTTTTAAGGTTGGGGCGCATTTCGGCTATTCCCGTTCCCGCCGCCACGCAACCATGAAAGGCCTGGTGTACGGCTCGAAAAACAGAACCGACATCCTGGATTTAACGAAAACAGCTCCTATTTTGGAAACTACCCTTACCTTTGTCCGGGGCCTTGGCGCGCACGGCAAGGTCCTTCTGTTTGTCGGCGGAAAGCCTGAAATGCAGGGTATTGTAAAAGAAGCCGCACAGGCTATCGGCATGCCGTACGTTGCAGGACGCTGGCTTGGCGGAACATTGACCAACTTCACTGAAATAAAGAAACGCGTGAAGCGCATGCAGGAACTTTTGACCGACCGCGATGCGGGAACATTGGCGAAGAAATACACAAAAAAGGAACGCGTTCTTTTGGACCGTGAAATCAAAGAGCTTGAATTAAACTTCGGCGGAATTTCCGGAATGGAAAAAATTCCGGACGCGCTTGTTATCGTTGACACTAGACGCGAATCAATTCCGGTTGCCGAAGCAAAATCCGCAAAGGTGCCGGCTATTGGCATCATGAATTCTGACTGTAATTTTGAAGACGTGATGTATCCGATTGTCGGGAATGATGCAAACCGCGAGAGCGTCAAATTCTTCCTCGACCAGATTGTTTCCGCATACCAGGAAGGAACAAAGGGCAAAGTCGAAGCTTCGTAGTACAATAGAAAACCTATGGAAATTACTTCCGAGCAAGTGAAGGAGCTTCGAGATATGACAGGTATTTCCGTCATGCAGTGCAAAGCGGCATTGGTTGAAGCGGAAGGCGACATTAAGAAAGCACTCCTGATTCTCTCTAAAAAGAGCGGTTCGATTGCCGCAAAGAAAGGCGATAGAGTATTGGCCGCAGGCACCGTTTCTTCGTACATTCACGCAAACAAAGAGGTGGGTTCGATGGTTGTTTTGCGCTCTGAAACCGACTTCGTTTCGAAAAACGAGGAGTTTATCGCCCTTGCGCGCGAATTAGCACTTCAGGTAGCGGCATCTAACCCGCAGTATGTGAAGCGTGAGGATATTCCGGAAGATAGACTCCAGGAATTCAAGAATTTGTTCGTAAAAGAAGTGGAAGGCAAGCCTGAAAACATGAAGGAAACGATTCTTGCAGGGAAACTTGATGCGTACTTGAAGGGCGTCGTGCTTATGGAACAGCCGTTCATCAAAGACCCGGAAAAAACGATTCGAAATCTGATTGAAAGTGCGGTTCAGAAATTCGGCGAGCGCGTTGAAATTGAAAAATTTGTCCGCTTCTCATTAAAGTAGGCGTATGCCGGCAGCAGCAATAACGTTTTTCATCACCCTCGTACTTTTAATCGGGTACGTTCTGTATCGCATAGGGGAAGAGAAGCGCGGAATTAAATTGTGGGCCCATGCGCGCGAATCGGCTGACGCTGAAATTACATCTGCATACAAAAACGCGGTCATGGGAAACCTGCCTTCAAATTGGCGGAATACCTTCGTGCTATTTGCACGCCGTGTTTCGCACGCGGCGGTTGTGTTGGCGGTCGAGGCGCTTCGCGCCGTTGAACGCGAACTGTTGAAAATCTCGCACCGCATGCGCCGGGGCGGAGCACCGACAGGAACCGGCAAAGAACCGTCGGAGTTTTTAAAAACAATTACTCCCGATAAAAAGGAAACACCGGATAGCGAAGACTCAAACAATTCGGTATAGTTTATAGTCACTGCCGCCTTAGCTCAGTTGGAAGAAAAACAAACCCTTTTGTTTTTCTTCCGGTTCCGCAAAGCGGAATCGACCGATGCCGAAAGGCAGGTCGAAGGAGGAACGAGCAACATCCTGAGTTCTTTGTACAATCTTATAGTTCATCACCCCAGAGCCGCCTTAGCTCAGTTGGTAGAGCAACACTTTTGTAAAGTGAAGGTCCCCAGTTCAAGCCTGGGAGGCGGCTCTGGGGTGGGGAGCAACTTTTGCAAGAAATCGCATTAAGAAATACGATTTCTTTCTTTCGGCGCTCGTTCGGAAATGAATCGGCAAGCCGTTCATTTCTCTCACTCGCTTGAAAGTCAAAGTTCAGGTCCCCAGTTCAAGTCTGGGAGGCGGCTCCAGTCAGAATGTATAATTAATGCACGTATGGCAGAATCCGAGATTGAATTCGTAATTACCGGAGGCACTATTGACTCCGCGTATGACGGTACGAAGGACACTGCGGTTCCCAATAAAGAATCCATTCTTCCTGAGGTCATGCAGTTGATTAAGTCGGACGCGTCGTTTCATTTTACGACCGTCTGTATGAAAGATAGTCGGGGCCTCACTGAGGATGATTTGGAAAATATTTTTAAAGCAATTCAGAATAGTAAACAATCGAAAATCATTGTCACGCACGGGACCTATACTATGCCTGACACTGCGCGATTTTTACAGAATAAATTGAAAAATTCAGGGAAGACAATCGTGTTAACCGGCTCTTTGATTCCGATAAAAGGATTTTCACCGTTAGACGGCACATTTAATTTAGGTTACGCGGTTGCACAAGTTCGCGCGCTTCCGCCAGGGGTGTACGTGGCGATGAATGCTCGGGTTTTTACTCCCGATGAAGTTATGAAAAGAATTTCGGAAAGGAAATTTGTCTCCGTTTTAGGAGAGAAATAACAACCTCGGGATTTTCCTTGATAGTGGATAAGTTTTTAGCTCGTCCGCGTGTTGCCGTAGCCGTTTTTATTTAGAAAATTTTCAAAAACCTGCTCATTGTTAAAAAAATGCCCCCTTGGGGGTGTTTTTTTCGTTTGGGGACACTAAGAAACGTTTTTTGAATTGAGGTCGCAAAAATACGTTGAAGTTGTTCAGTTTTTCCTCTAAATTTCCCGCTTGAACTTGGCCTTGGGTGATAAAATTGGCGCAAGCTCTGCCACCAGAGCTGCGCTTTAACGTATGGATAAAAAGGGGATTAAGATTTTCTTCACGGGTGCGTGCATCGTGCTCCTCTTTTTCAGCCCCTTCGCAAACCTAGCAGCTGCCTCCGGTACTCCCCCCATCATTAACTACCAGGGCAGACTGGCGGATGGTAACGGCGATTTACTCGGCGGCAACGGCACAACATATTATTTTAAATTTTCAATCTGGAACGCCGTAAGCGGCGGGTCGCAGCTCTGGCCTTCCGTCGCGCCTGCGTCTTTCGGAACAACAGTTCGGCAGGGTGTGTTCACGGTAAACATCGGCGACACGTCCGCAGGATTCCCGCAGGCTCTTGATTACGATTTCAATACCGCATCAGATATTTATCTGCAAGTCGAAGCATCATCCGACAACGCAACGTTCCAAACTCTTTCTCCGCGACAGAGAATCAGTTCAGCCGCATTCGCGCGACTCTCGAGTGCGGTTTCCGGCTCCACCACGACGCCGTCGTCATTCGGCACCACATCGCCGTTCGGTACGTCAGTTGTTTCAATTGAAGCAACATCAACACAATCAACGGCGCTTTCAATCCGCGGCATTGCAAGCCAGATTGCAAACCTGTTTCAAATTCAAAACTCAAACGGCGCGAATATTTTTTCAATAAATAATCTCGGCGGACTGTTCGCATCCTCGACGCTTCAAGCAACGGGTGCTGCGCGATTTTATTCAACGGTTGAAATCAACGGGCTCACTATTCTGAATCAGGCTTCCTCCACTCAGCTTTCTTCTCTAGATTTTCTTGCAATCGGCCGGACGGCAACAACTACGATTCGCGGAGAAGCAAATGCAACATCGACATTCGCCGGCGGAATTTCCGCAACAAGTCTTGCGATTGCAAACTTGGTTGGCTGCGACACTATCGATACTGATGCAAACGGCCAGTTGAAATGCGGGGCGGACCAAACAGGCAGCGGTTCAGGAACTCCCGGGGGCGCAAACAATCAGGTGCAGTTTAATAACAACGGCGCGTTCGGCGGAGACGCAGGATTTACATACAGTTCCTCAACCGATTTGCTGACGATAATCAACGCATCGACCACAAACCTTTCTACAACGTATGCTTCCTCAACGAGCGCGTTCTTCGGCAGTTTATCTGTAGGCAATATTACCGGTGTTCTGCGCGCTGCTTCGGGCGTTGTTTCAACAGGCCTTGTCTCTCTTACATCGGAAATATCGGGAATATTGGGGGTTGCGAACGGAGGCACCGGTCAAGCCACGCTTCAGGCAAACGCTCTCCTTTTGGGTAACGGTACCAACGGTGTGGCTACCACTTCGGCGGGTGTGAACGGTCAAGTACTTGCCCTCGTTGGGGGAATTCCTACATGGACCGCCACTTCAACCCTCTCCACAATCTCAGGAACTCTCGCACTCACACAACTTGCAA
>CAZPUX010000058.1:0-4744 GCA_964589865.1 uncultured Candidatus Saccharibacteria bacterium
TTGATGTCGGCAACACGGCGCGTGTCGCGGCTCTTCAAACGTGCAGTGTTCAATGATGCCAACACCACGGACGACAGAATGCCGATGATGGCAATGACGACGAGGAGTTCGATCAAGGTGAAGCCCCTCGCCGACTTTTTAGAAAACATGCTAATCATACGTAAAGTTATTTACTTGAAACTAATAGTAATAAATATACAAGACCCTTATCTAATTGGTCGTAGGTACATTGTAGCCCCCTTCCTAGAGCAAACTTGCCCTAATGTGGATAAGGAGGCACCTGCGTGCCTCCTTATCCGATGCCGAGCATACGGCAATCGACGATGTCCCGTAATCGGGACAGTCGATAGGTGGGGAAGGAATCCCGATTAGATTGCAGCCGAGATGTTGTAGATAGGAATCAAGACCGACGCCAAAAGGACGCCAACGCCAAGCCCCAGCGCCACAATCATAATCGGTTCAATAAGGTCAACCAGAGTATCAACCGCATTCGTTACCTCCCGCTCGTAGAATTTGGCGAGCGTTTTCAAAATGCTCCCCAACTCCCCCGTTTCTTCCCCGACCTTCATCATCGCCGACATAATGCCCGGAATTTCGCTTCTTTTTGAAATCGCATCCGAAATGGTTCCTCCGCCCTTAACCGCAGCCGAAACTTCCTTCAAAATCTCCTCGTACACGGAATTACCCACCACGCTACCGGTAATTTCGGTTGCCTGCACCATGGAAATGCCGGAAGAAAGCATCGTGGCAAGGTTGTCCGAGATACGCCCTAAATACATTTTGGTATACAAGTCGCCCACATACGGCATAACCAGCATCAGACGGTCCCATGCGCCCTTGCCCGCTTCGGTCTGGATGTAGCGGAAGAGGAAAAATCCGCCGACGACCGCGAGAATCAAAAGAAAAACGCCGTAATTTACGAAAAAGTTACTGATGGCAATGACCACTTGCGTATACACCGGAATTTTTTGTCCCGCATCCGTCAGAATCGTCGAAATTTTAGGAATGACCATCGTCATCATAAGAATCATGACGACAAAGAAGGTTGAAACGACAAACGCCGGATAAATGAGCGCATTTTTCGCTTTCGAAACAACCGCATAGGAGCGGTCGAGATAATCCGCAAGATAGATGAACGTTTCATCGAGCTTTCCCGACTCTTCGCCCGCACGCACCATGCTGACGTAAAAGTTGCTGAACACTTTCGGATGCTTCGAGAGCGATTTTGAAATGGTCGAACCCGCCTGCAAATCATCCGATACTTCGGTCAGCACCCGCTGCATCATCGGCTTCTCGGCTTCGGTTGCAAGCAGGCGAAACACGCGCAAAGCGGAGACCTGCGCTTCAAACAGCGTTGAAATCTGGCGCGACAAGAGCACTACATCGCGGTTAGTGACGCTTTCAAAAAATTCTACATTCGCGAATAATCCTTTCTTCTCTTCCACTTCTTCGACAACCGAAACGGAAAGCCCACGGCGCTGCAAAGACGTAATCGCAACATCGCGTGAAACCGCATCGATACTGCCGTCTTGCTTGGCTCCATTTGAATCGAGTGCTTGATACTTAAACAGCATAAGATTAAATGAGGCGCGTGAACGTTTTCGGGTTCAAGGCGCGCGCGAGAGCGTTTTCAGGGGTCACCTCGCCTTTCCGGACTAAATCAGCAAGACAGCGGTTCATGTCAATCATGCCGGACTCTGTTCCCGTTTCAATGACCGCATTTACTTCGTGAGTTCTTTTTTCGCGGATAAGGTTTGCAACGGCTTCATTGTTGACCAAAAGCTCATACGCAGGAATCTGCCCGCCGGAAATACGCGGGACGAGGCGCTGAGAGAAAATACCCGCCAACGACGAGGCGAGCTGAATGCGAATCTGGTCCTGCTGACCCGGAGGAAATGTATCGATAATACGGTCAATGGTCTGCGCGGCGTTGTTGGTGTGAAGCGTAGAAAGCACCAGGTGGCCCGTTTCCGCGGCCGTAACCGCGGCGGACATGGTTTCCGGTCCGCGCATCTCGCCCACCATGATGACGTCGATATCTTCGCGGAACGCCGAGCGCAATGCATCGTGGAAAGATTTCGTGTCGATTTCGACTTCGCGCTGGTTGATGACGGAGTTTTTTGATTCAAACGTGTATTCAATCGGGTCTTCAATCGTCAAAATGTGCTCAGTCCTTGTTTGATTGATGCGTTCAACCATCGAGGCGAGCGTAGTTGATTTGCCCTGCCCCACAGGTCCCACAACAAGGAAAAATCCCTGCTGAAGCTGGGAAAACGTTTCGAGTATCGGCGGAAGATTCAAATCGGTGAACGTTTTTATTTCATGCGGAATCAATCGGAGCGCAATCGAAACGGTGCCTTGCTGGAAAAATGCATTGCCGCGGAAGCGCACCTTGTCTTTGTACGGATAGGAAAAATCCACTTCCTGCGTATCAAGAAATTGTTTTTTCTTCTCGGGCGAAAGCAGAGCCGTGGTGAGTCCCATTACTTCCTCGGGCGAGTATTTCGGGCGCTTGAGAAGCGGAATCAGATTGCCCGACACGCGGATAATCGGATTCGTGTTCGCCATGACGTGCAAATCCGATGCCCCCTCGGAAATCATCGCGTCGACCAGGGTTTCAAGTTCTGATTTGTATTCCATAGTGTTTATTTTTTAGCGTCGGCAATCGACAGCGTTTTCGCCAAAACCTCCGACGGAATTGCGCTTGCTTTTATGATGTAGCCGGAAGCGCCGAGCGCCATCGCTTTATCGATGTCTTCCTGCTGGCCCTGGTTCGTGAGCATGATTATCTTTGCGTTTTTCGCGAGTCCCTCTTTTCTGACTGTTTCCAAAAATTCAAATCCGGTTAATGCGGGCATGACAACGTCGAGAAGAATAATGTTTGGGTTGGCACCTTTTCTTAATTTTTCAAGCGCAACCGTCGGGTCGGAAATCGCCTCAATCGAGCAGCCAGACTCTTTAAACTTCATCGTGTACATATCCAAAAGAAACTTGTCGTCGTCGACGAGAAAGACTGAGTATGATGCTTTTGGTTGTGCGTCGGCCATATGTTATTGGGCTTTTGCCTCCTGGTCCTCAAGAAGCTCGCCTCCCAAGGTATTAATTTCCTCAAACGGAATCATACCTTCGAGCGTTTTAATGATAGCATCCTCCTTCATGGTAAACATGCCGCCAGCGCGCGCGACTTTGTACAATTCTTCCTCAATCGGATTCGTGAGGATGACTTTTTCAAGTTCTTTCGAGGTCGGCAGCATTTCGAACACGCCGATTCTGCCTTTTGTGCCGGTTGCGCACAGAGGAGTCGGTGCAATGCCAAATACTTTCTCGGCTTTCGGCAATTTTTTCCTGAATTCCGCCGGCAAGTCCTTAAATTCATTATCAACCATAGCCTGAAACGCGCCTTCAATCGGCATCGGCGCTCCGCCGTCGGTGCAGCGCTTCCGAACCAACCGTTGCGCCATGGAAAGTATCAACGTCGGCGCAATTAAGTACGGGTCGACGCCCATGTCCACGAGCCTGGGCACCACGCCGATGGCGTTGTTCGTGTGCAAAGTTGAAAGCACTAGGTGGCCGGTCAAGGCTGCTTGAATTGCAAGCTGAGCGGTTTCTTTATCGCGGATTTCTCCCACCATGATTATGTCGGGGTCCTGGCGCAAGATTGAACGCAAGCCGGAAGCAAACGTATACCCGATTTCAGGACGCACTTGCGATTGTGCGACGCCTTCAACGTCGTATTCAACGGGATCTTCTAAAGAAACAACGTTTACGGTTTCGCGGTTCATTTCTTCAAGCATCGCGTACAGGGTCGTTGATTTACCGCTTCCGGTCGGACCGGAAATAATGATGATGCCGTACGGACGCTTCATGGCTTTGCGCAATATTTCGCTGTTCTCTTGGGTCAGCCCCAGCGATTCCATGGTTACCGATTCGTGTTTCCTGTCCAAAATACGCATCACCACTTTTTCACCGTGGTACGTCGGGAACGTGGAAACGCGAAAATCGATTTTCCTGTCGTCAATGGTCGCGGAAAATCTTCCGTCCTGCGGCTTTCTGCGCTCATCCAACTTCAAACTTGAAAGCACTTTGATTCTCGCAACAACCGCGCGTTCGACGGTCTTCGGAAGCCGCAATGACGTGTGCAAAACCCCGTCAACGCGGAAACGCACCTTCAGTTCTTCGCGTGCAGGCTCAATGTGGATGTCGGATGCTTTGCCGTCAACTGCATAGCGGAGAATAGTGGCTACAATTTTAGTAACCGGCGCATCTTCTTTTATCGTCTTCCCGTCTATTGGCGGCCCGCCCTGGGGCTCTTCCGGTTCCGCTTCATCAAGCGATATTGAATCATCTTCAATCGTGGTCTGAAGCTCGTTCAATGCCTGGCCGACTTCGCCGGTCAACCCTTTGTACATCGCCATAATGCGGTCGAAGTCTTCGTCAGAAATTAAAAACAATTTAAACGGCAGATTTGTTTTTGAAGTGATGAAGTTCAGCGCTTCAACCGCCTCCAGGTTATCGGGGTCGGTGGTGCCCACTTCTAAAACGCCGTCATCAACATCAAGCGGAGCAAACCGATAATGGCGTGCGGATTCTTCGGGTATATAGCGCAAAATTTCGTATGCAACTGCCCCTTTTTCGCCCAAAGCACGCGTCGGCACCTGGTAATATTCCCCGCGCGCAGCGAGGATATCGCCCGCGGAAATTCCGCGGTCAAGAAGCGCTTTTTCTAAAGTTTTACTGCCGCCGG